>NZ_JBIXLM010000013.1:0-96310 GCF_045798545.1 Paeniglutamicibacter sp. ORCA_105
CCCGCGTCACGCTGACTTCTGAGCCAAACCTCAGTCCTGGTGGAACTTCCGGCCGTTGACCCGCTCGGAGGCGCCCACCTGGTCGAGGTACGGGGTGATGCCTCCCAGGTGCATGGGCCAGCCGGCTCCCATGACCATGCACAGGTCGATGTCCTCGGGTCCCGCGACCACGCCCTCGTCGAGCATCAGCCCGATTTCCCGGGCCAGTGCGTCCTGCGTGCGCACCAGCAGTTCCGCTTCAGTGCTCGGGCTGTTGCCGAACTCCAGCAACCGAAGCGTGGACTCCGGGATTTCCGCTCCGCCGTCCGCCGTGGGTGTCCAGAGCGAGGTGATGCCGTGGGAGATGAGCACCTGCTGGTTTTTGGAGACGTGGAAGCGCTCGCCGAAGGCCGCGTGCAGTGATTCGGAGACGTGGTGCGCCACCGGGATCCCGACCATGGCCAGCAGCGTGAACGGGGTCATCGGCAGGCCCATCGGATGCAGTGCGCCATCGGCGGTGGCCGCATCGGTCCCGTCGTCAAAGGCCTGGGCGATCTCGCCCATCAGGCGCAACAGGATGCGGTTCACCACGAAGGCGGCCTCGTCCTTGACCAGCACGCTGGTCTTGCGCAGTGCCTTGCCAGTGGCGAAGGCGGTGGCCAGGGCAGCCTCGCCCGTCTGCTCGGCCCGCACGATCTCCAGCAGCGGCATCAGCGCGACGGGGTTGAAGAAGTGGAAGCCGACCAGGCGCTCGGGGTGGGCCAGGTCCCGGCCCATCTCGGTCACCGAGAGCGAGGAGGTGTTGGTGGCCAGGATGCATTCGGGCGAGACCACGGCCTCGACCTCGGCAAATACCTGTTTCTTGACGGCCAGTTCCTCAAAGACCGCCTCGATCACGAAATCGGCATCCGCGAAGGCCTCCTTGGACACCGCGCCGGTGACCAGGGCCTTGGTGCGGTTGGCGGCATCGCCTGAGATCCTGTCCTTGGCCAGCTGTTTGTCGACCTCGCCGTAGATGTGGGCCAGGCCCTTGTCCACTCGTGCTTGGTCGATGTCGGTGATGACCACCGGCACCTTGAGGTTCTTGGCGAAGAGGAGGGCCAGCTGCCCGGCCATGAGCCCGGCGCCGACCACCCCGACCTTGGTGACGGGCCGCGCCAGCTTGGCGTCCGGGGCGCCGGCGGGGCGCTTGGAACGCTTCTGGACCAGGTCAAGGAATGCGTACACGGTGTTGTGGAAGGCGTTGGTCTGCATCAGTTCGGTCAGTGCCGCGATTTCCAGTGCTGCGGATTCCTTCTGGGTGATGGAGGCGCCGGCCTCGAAGACCTCGAGCACCTTGGCCGGCGCCGGGGCCGCGTTGGAGGTCTTGGCCTCCACGAAAGCCCGGGCCTTGGCCGCGGCGGCGGCCCAGCGTGCGGCAATGGCCGGGTTGCCGTTCGGTTCCACCGCGTTCGGGCGCTGCACCGTGGTCCCGCCGCCGAGCACGCCCTCGGCCCAGAGCAGGGATTGCTCCAGGAAATCGGCAGGCTCGAACAAGGCGTCGGCAATGCCGAGCTTCGCGGCCGCGATCCCGTCCAGCGAACGGTTGTTGTTCAGCGGGTTTTCGATCATGACCGTCATGGCGGCCTCGGGCCCGGTGAGCCGCGGGAGCCGGTAGACCCCGCCCCAGCCCGGGACCAGCCCGATGAAGGCCTCGGGCAGCCCGATGCCGTTGGCTCCGCTGGAGACGGTGCGGTAGGTGCAGGCCAGCGCGATTTCCAGTCCGCCGCCCAGTGCCACGCCGTTGATGAACGCGAACGTCGGTACCCCCAGGTCCGCGAGCAGGTCGTAGGCTGCGTGGCCCAGTTCCGCCATGGCGCGCCCGTGCACCGGCTCGGTGAGGTTCTTGACCCCGGAGAGGTCGGCGCCGGCGACCAGGAAGTGCGGCTTTCCGGTGACGGCCAGGGCCTGGATCTCCCCGGCGGCGGCGCGGCGCTTTTGCTCGGTGAGCGTGGCGTGCAGTTCCAGCAGGGTGTTGGGTCCGAGGGTGGTGGGCTTGGTGTGGTCGAAACCGTTGTCAAGGGTCACCAGCGCCATCCTGTGGCCGCCGGGCAGCTGGACGTCCTCCACGAGCGAGTGGGTGATGATCTCGTGGGGGACCAGCGAGGCAAGGGAAGCGAAATTTTCAATGGTGCTCTGGCTCATGGCCTTAGGCGTCCTTTCCGTAGTCTGCGTGGTGCGGGTTTTCCCAGATCACTGTGCCGCCCATGCCCAACCCGATGCACATGGTGGTCAGGCCGTAGCGCACCGTGGGATCCTGCCTGAATTGGCGGGCCAGCTGGGTCATCAAGCGCACGCCCGAGGAGGCCAGCGGGTGGCCCACGGCGATGGCGCCGCCGTAGCGGTTCACCCGGGGGTCGGTGTCCTCGATGCCGTAGTGGTCAAGGAACGAAAGAACCTGGACCGCGAAGGCCTCGTTGATCTCGAACAGCCCGATGTCGTCGATGGAAAGGCCTGCCTGGGCCAGGGCCTTCTCGGTGGCCGGGACCGGGCCGATGCCCATGACCGAGGGTTCGACACCGGCAAAGGCGTAGGAGACCAGGCGCATCTTGACGTCCAGGCCCAGTTCCGCCGCGGCCTCGGCGCTGGCCAGCACCGCGGCGGTGGCCCCGTCGTTCAGGCCTGCGGCGTTGCCGGCGGTGACCCGGCCGTGGGCGCGGAAGGGGGTGCGCAGCTCCGCCAGCGACTCGAGCGTGGTGCCCGGGCGGGGCGGCTCGTCGGACGTGTGCAGCTTGAAGCCCTCACCGGGGCGGCGCGCCGCGACCGGGACCAGATCCGGCTGGATGTCCCCGGCCGCGTAGGCCGTGGCGAGTTTTTGCTGGGAGGCCACCGCGTAGGCATCGGCGCGATCCTTGGTGATGGCGGGGAAGCGGTCGTGCAGGTTCTCGGCGGTGTTGCCCATGTTCAGGGCCGCCGGGTCAACGATGCGTTCGGCCAGGAAGCGGGGGTTCGGGTCGGCCCCGGCGCCCATGGGGTGGTTGCCCATGTGTTCGACGCCGCCGGCGATGACGACGTCGTAGGCCCCGAAGGCGATGGAACCGGCGGTGGATGTCACCGCGGCCATGGCCCCGGCGCACATGCGGTCGATGGCGAAACCGGGCACCGAGCGGGGCAGACCGGCCAGCAGCGCGGCGGTGCGCCCGATGGTCAGGCCCTGGTCACCTCTCTGCGTGGTGGCGGCGATTGCCACCTCGTCGATGCGCTCGGGTGGCAGTGAGGGGTTGCGGCGCACCAGCTCGCGGATGCACTTGACGACGAGGTCGTCGGCGCGGGTGCCGTGGTAGATTCCCTTGCCTCCGGCCTTGCCGAAGGGGGTGCGGACGCCGTCGACAAAGACCACGTCGCGGACCTGACGCGCGTTGCGCGTGTTCACTGGCTGGGGGCTCACCGGTACTCCTTGAGATGGATGATGGGGATGTGATCCACCCCATACGCTACTGGTGAGTAACTTAGAGTGCAAGCCGGGTGCACGAGGGCAAGAAAAAGCCGGGCAGGTAATTCCCGATCCCGGAAAAAACCTGCCCGGCCCTTCATCAGCGCTTGGCCAACTCGTCCGGGTCCAGCAGCGCCACGGTGAGCACCGGGCCCACCAGCTCGATCTGCCACTCGCGGGCGCCCAGGCCCCGCAGCGTCGCCGACACGGTGTCCGGATCGATCTCCGCCGGCGGGCTCCAGCACAGCCGGCGCAGCGTGTCGGGGGTGAGCAGGTTCTCGGTGGGAATGTTCATGGCCTCGGCGGTGCGGGCCACCCGCGCGCGGGCCGTCTGCAGCCGCGCGGCAGCCACCGGGTCCTTGTCGGCCCAGACCTTGGGCGGCGGGGGCGAGTTCGACGGCACCTGGTTGGGTGGTAGGTCGCTGGTCGCGGCCGCGTCCTGCAGGGCGCGCAGCCACTTGGGGGCGTCCTTGGCGGCCGAGCGGCCGTGGAAGCCGGGGGTCTTCAGCAGCGCGGGAACGCTCTTGGGCATGGCCTTGGCGGCGGCGACCAGCGCGGAATCCGGGATCAGCCGGCCCGGGGCCACGTCGCGGGTCTGGGCCAGGGACTCGCGGGTCTCCCACAGGGCGCGCACCGCGGCCAGGGTCCGGCGGTCGCGGATCTGGTGCAGGCCGGAGGTGCGGCGCCACGGGTCCACGCGGGGTGGTGCCGGGGGGGCCTTGCGCACCGCCTCGAACTCCTCCTCGGCGAACCCCAGCTTGCCGTCGGCCTGAAGGATCTTGATCAATTCCTCGCGCAACCGGTCAAGGACCTCGACGTCAAGGGCGGCATAGCGCAGCCACGGTTCAGGCAGCGGGCGGGTCGACCAATCGGCGGCCGAGTGTTCCTTGGCCAGCCGCAGCCCCAGCAGGGATTCCACCGCGGGGCCCAATCCCACGCGCGGCAACCCCGCGATGCGGGCTGCAAGTTCGGTGTCAAAGAGCCGAGCCGGGTCCATGCCCAGCTCGCGCAGGCAGGGCAGGTCCTGCGAGGCTGCATGCAGGATCCAGGTCTCGTCGCCGATGGCCTCCTGGATCGGGTCCAGGTTTTCGAAGGACACCGGGTCGATCAGCCAGCTGCCCGAACCCTCGCGGCGCAGCTGGACCAGGAAGGCCCGCTGGCCGTAGCGGAAGCCGGAGGCCCGCTCGGCGTCAACGGAGACCGGGCCGGTGCCTGCGGCAATGGCGCGCGCGGCACGGCGCAGGCCGGGGTCCGTGGTGACGACCTCGGGAACCCCGTCGCGCGGGGTGTCCAGCAAGACGGGTTCGGGGAGAACCTCCTGCGGCGCTTCGTCGGTTTCCGGGGCGTGCGCCGGGGCGGACGGATCGTCCTTCACGGTGCTGTGGCTGGGGTTCGAGGCATGGGGGGTGCTGGTCATGGTCTATCGATTCTAGTACCGATTGCGCCGGGACCGGGTTTGACGGGCCGCGGGCGGATGGATCTAGGAGAGCCTGCGGTGCGGAAGTGCCGTGACTCCGCTGGGCAGCGGGGGCAGGCCGGCAAAGGTGCAGACCATGTCGGCCCAGGCCTCAAGGTGGGTGGAGATGTGGTGGTCGCCGGGGGTCCAGGAGGCGCGCAGTTCGATGTCGATGGTCTCGCTGCGGTCCTCCAGGGTGCCGTAGCTCTCCGACAGCACGCGGGTCGCGGTGCCGCCGGCTTGTCGGTAGTCGGCGCCGGATTCGTTCAGTGCATCCAGCAGCCAGGTCCAGGCCACCGAGCCCAGCATGGCGTCG
This sequence comes from Paeniglutamicibacter sp. ORCA_105, assembly GCF_045798545.1. Lineage (NCBI taxonomy): Bacteria > Bacillati > Actinomycetota > Actinomycetes > Micrococcales > Micrococcaceae > Paeniglutamicibacter > Paeniglutamicibacter sp. ORCA_105. The sequence continues at coordinate 5,224 of NZ_JBIXLM010000013.1, forward strand.
TTGCCCATTTCCGAATCCATGCGGGCCCTGATGTAGGTCACGATGCGGAAGGTGCCGTCCCAGAGGGCGGAACCGGCCGGATCGTGCAAGAGCACGAAGCGCCCGGTGGCCAGTTCCTCGGCGTGCACCGGTGCCGACTGGTCCGTCCTGCGCGGGACGCGTTCGAGGACATCGGCGGACAAGGCCAGGGCGTAGGGCGCCAGGCGTGCCGGTGCGGGAATTTCCTGGAGGTGGATCTCGCGCCGGCAGCTGGCACGGCGAACTGCGGCCAGGGCTTCGAGGAAGGCCGGCGGCACTGCTTGGACTGGTCCGTTTGAACTCACATGGCCACTCTAAAGTGTGGCCGTCGCCATGCCGCCTGCGGCACGCCGGGGAGCGGGACCCCGTTGCGCCCCGCCCTCCGGCGCCCGGTTGGGGACCACGCCCCCCTAGTTGGCGGCAAGTTCCTCGGAGAGTGCCGCGACGAAGGAATCGACGTCCGCCTCGGTGGTGTCGAAGGAGCACATCCAGCGCACCTGGCCCGCGGCGCGGTTCCAGTCGTAGAAGCGGAAGCGCTCGCGCAACCTGTCGGCAACGGCATTGGGCAGCTCGGCAAAAACGCCGTTGGATTGCGTCGGGTAGACCAGCTCCACGCCCTCGGTTGCCTCGACCGCCGCCGAAAGCCTGGCGGCCATCGCATTGGCGTGCGTGGCCGAGGTCAGCCACAGGTCGGAGCCGTAGAGGGCCAGCAGCTGGGCGGAGATGAAGCGCATCTTCGAGGCCAGCTGCATGTTCATCTTGCGCAGGTACTTCATCGACTCGGCAGGGCCATCGGAGAGCGTCACGATGCCCTCGCCGAACATGATGCCGTTCTTGGTGCCGCCCAGGGTCAGGATGTCGATTCCGGTGCCCGTGGCCATCTCGCCCAGCCCCACGCCCAGGGCGGCTGCGGCGTTGGAAATGCGTGCCCCGTCCATGTGCACGCGCATGCCCAGCGAGTGGGCGTGGTCGGTGATGGCCCGCAACTCCTCCAGGGTGTACAGGGTGCCCGTCTCGGTGGACTGTGTCAGCGAGACTGCCAGCGGTTGGGCTCTATGCTCGTCCCCCCAGCCCCAGGCCTCCATGTCGATCAATTCGGGGGTGAGCTTGCCGTCGGTGGACGGCACGGAGAGCAGCTTCATGCCGCCCATGCGCTCCGGGGCGCCGTTCTCGTCGACGTTGATGTGGGCGGTGGCGGCACAGATGACCGCTCCCCAGCGCGGCAGCAGGGACTGCAGCGCGATGACGTTGGCGCCGGTGCCGTTGAACACCGGGAAGATCGTGGCGCCCTCGCCGAAGTGCCCGGCGACGACGGAACCGAGTTCCTCGGTGTACTGGTCATCGCCGTAGGAGACCTGGTGCCCGCCGTTGGCCTGGGTCAGGGCCGAAAGGACCTCGGGGTGGACACCGGAGTAGTTGTCCGAGGCGAAGCCGCGCACAGAAGAATCATGAATCGAAGTAGTCACTGGCATTGCGTCCTAACAGGGTGGGATCGTGGGGGGAAGTTAGCGGGTGGGCAGGTGGATGCGCGCACCGTTGAGCGTGGCTGCCTCGCCGGAGAAAAGCTCAACTGCAGCCGCGCCCAGGGCCGCGACGTCGGTGTGTCCGGCGGTGTTGCGCTCCGGGTGCGCCGCGCGGGCCTGGGCGTCGGTGAACGCCTTGATGACCCAGATGGCGGCTGCGGCGCGCTGGGGAACCGGGTTGTCCTTGTTCCCCGCCTGCGCCGTGCGCAGCTCGGCGGCCACCGCGCGCATCCAGGCCTCGGCCCCGGCCTTGGCCGTGGTGTAGTTGGCATTGGAGCCGGCCGGCGCATCGACGGCGGTGGCCGAGACGATGGCCACGCGGCCGCGGCGCGAGGCAACCAGGTCGTCGCGGAAGACCCTGGTGGTGTTGCGCAGCGTGGTCACGACCTGCGTGTGCAGGAATTCGTAGTCGTCGTCGCTTTGCCCGGCCAGGCCCTTGCCGCCGCGCCAGCCGCCAACCAGGTGCAGCAACCCGTCGACGGGACCGCGCTCCACGTCGATGAGCTGGCGCAACTCGGTCACCGCAGCGTGGTTGGCCAGATCGACTTCGTAGCGCCCGTGCACGAAGGGCAGCCGTTCGGCAAGCCTTTCGGCGTTGGAACCTGCCGCCAGCACCGTGGCGCCGGCGGCGCACAGTGCATGGGCAGCCGCGACGCCCGAGGCTGAGGTGGCCCCGGCAATGAGTACCTTCAAATCAGTGAGGTCAGCCATGGAAGCGAGTCTAGCCTTTGCTGGTGGTTTCGGCGGCGGGATCAGATGGACGAGGTGCCGGTGATGCCGATGGTGGAGTCGATGACCGGGCGCAATTTCTTGGCCAGCGCCTCGTAGAACATCGAGTGCGGGAACTCGTCGTCGAGGACCTGGTTGGTCATCTCGCGCAGCGGGGAAGAGAGCGGCAGCGCGTCGGCCCCCTTGGCCCACACCGAGCCCGGGTGCGGGACCAGGGTCGCTGAGACCAGCTCGTAGGCGGCCAGCCAGTGGGCGATCTTCGGGCGGTCGATCGAGCGCCAGTACAACTCGTCGATGGCGTCTCCCAGGGCCGAGACCACCGCGGGGACCTGGTTCCAGTCGATGGACAGCTTGGTGTCGGTCCAGTGCAGCACGTGGTGCTGGTGCATCCAGGCGAAGAGCAGCTGGCCGCCCACGGCGTCGTAGTTGCGGGTGCGGGTGCCGGTCATGGCGAAGCGGAAGATCCGGTCGAAAATCACCGCGTACTGCACCAGCTGGGCACGGTGTCGCGTGGTGGGGTCGGCCGAGGTGTCGTGCTGGATCTTCACGCATTCACGGAAGGCGGTGAGGTCGCAGCGCAGCTCCTCGAGCGAGTAGAGGAAGTAGGGCATGCGCTGCTTGATCATGAACGGGTCGAAGGGCAGGTCCCCGCGCATGTGGGTGCGGTCGTGGATCAGGTCCCACATCACGAAGGTTTCCTCGGTGAGGGCCTGGTCCTCGAGCATTTCGGCGGCATCCGCGGGCAGCTCCAGGCTGGTGATCTGTGCGGCGGATTTCAGCACGCGGCGGAAGCGGGCCGCCTCGCGGTCCTGGAAGATCGCGCCCCAGGTGAAGGACGGGGTCTCGCGGATGGAGACGGACTCGGGGAAGAGCACCGCGGAGTTGGTGTCGTAGCCCGGGGTGAAATCCAGGAAGCGCAGCGGGACAAAGAGCTTGTTGGAATAGTCCCCGGCCTCAAGCCCGGCGATGAACTCGGGCCAGATGACCTCGACGAGGACCGCCTCGAGCAACCTGTCGGTGGATCCGTTTTGCGTGTACATCGGGAAAAGCACCAGGTGGCGCAGGCCATCCTCGCGCGCCAGCTGCGGGGCGAAGGCGCGCAGCGAGTCAAGGAAGTCGGGAATGCCGAAGCCCGAGGCACTCCAGGTGGCCAGGTCGGAGACGAGTCCCTCGAGGTAGGCAGCGTCGTGCGGGAATTGCGGGGCCAATGCGTGCAGCGATTCGGCGATGGCCACCGCCAGGGCCGCGGCGCGCGGCTTGTCGGCAGCCTCCGGCACCGAGCCGTCCTGCCCCTGGAGGCCCTGGAACTCGGTGGCCGCGGCCTTCAGCGCCAACCACGGCGCGGAATTGACGAGCTCTGAGTTGGACAGCGGCTTGGGAAGAGTTGCCTGTGACATGGTGGGAGACCCCTTTCGGTAAGGCTGGATGCGCCGCGCGGATGCTGCGGACCTTAGCTTGGTTCCAGCGTACTGAGGGGTCGTGGTTACTGATTGAAAAACGGTGTGAGCATCAGCAATGCTGTTGCATGTGCCATGCCGTGCTCACCAAGGCATGTGTGCAGGGAATGCTCGGCCCCGGGGGCACAACAGTGCCCCCGGACCCGGGGATCCGCACGTGTCGCCGGCTAGCTCGTCTTGAGCCGCAGCGAGACCGAATTCATGCAATAGCGCTGGTCGGTGGGGGTGTTGAAGCCCTCCCCCTCAAAGACGTGGCCCAGGTGCGAATCGCAGGCAGCACAACGCACCTCGATGCGGACCATGCCCATCGTGGAGTCGCGGATGTAGCGCACCCGGTCCTCGGCCAGTGGGGCGAAGAACGATGGCCACCCGCAGCCGGCATCGAACTTGGCGTTGGAGGTGAAGAGCTCATGGCCGCAGGCGCGGCATTCGTAGACGCCCTCGGTGGTGGTGTCCCAGTACTCGCCGGTATAGGGACGCTCGGTCCCGGCCTTGCGCAGGACCTGGTATTCCTCCGGGGTCAATTCGGTGCGCCACTGCTCGTCGGTCTTGGTGACGACTGGGGTGTCGGGGGTGCTGGATTCTTCTGGGGGCTGGATTTCACTCACACAACGCACAACACCGGCATGGTCCTGCCCATTCCCGGCACGATGCCGACCAGCCAATTCCCTTCGTGCCAAAACCACTGGGTGGCGGCTTTTATTTGCAATGATGGTAGGCATGAAGGAACAACATTCCCCGATGCCCCCGCGCGCCCGATCCGCAGGCAAGGGCCTGAGCTGGGCGCTGCTGGGCGTGGGCATCGGCGCGGCGGCGGGATCGGTGTTTGCCGGCAGCGTTTCGGCGCTGGCCGCCTACTTTGCCCGCCGCGTGGTGACGCCCGACGCGGAGCCGGACCAAAGCCTGGAGATCCTGGCATTGGTGCCCACCGCGGAGGGCAGCGACGTGATCCTCTCGGCGAACAAGGATTCCACGGCCCCGGGACGATACTCGCTGTTCTTCTCCGCAGACACCGGTCATGCACGCCTGGGCGAGCCCAAGGGCTACCGCCTGGGTGACGGCACCGTGACCCGGGCGGTGGAAAAAATCTACTTCGGAGACCTGTCCACCGCGGCCCGCGGACGGTTCTCCGGAATCGTCTACGATTCCCCCGAGGACCTGGACGTTGAATACGACGAGGTCGAGATCCCCATCCTGGGCGGTATGGCCCCGGCATGGTTCGTCGAAGGCAGCTCCGAGGCGGACACCTGGGCGATCTGCGTCCACGGCCGCGGCGCCAACCGCAAGGAGGGGCTGCGCGCGATCCCGACGCTGCAGCGGCTTGGGCTCAGCGCACTGCTGGTCTCCTACCGCAACGACGGGGTGGCCCCGGCAGCAGTTGACGGTCGCTACGGGCTGGGGGCCACCGAATGGCCCGACATCGAGGCGGCCATCGACTACGCGATTGCCCAGGGGGCGAAGGAAATCCTGCTCTTTGGCTGGTCCATGGGAGGGGCCATTGCCTTGCAGGTGGCGGACAGGTCGCGGCACGCACGCAGGATCGGCGCGCTGGTGCTGGACGGGCCGGTGATCAACTGGATCGACGTGCTCTCGCACCAGGCAAAGCGCAACCGCATCCCCGAGGCAGTGGGCAGGTTCGGCCAATGGCTGCTAGTCAACAAGGCGGGACGCTGGATCACCGGGCTTGCGGCGCCCCTGGACCTGAAGATCCTGAACTGGGTCGAGCGGCACGACCAGCTGCGCCTGCCCACCCTGATCCTGCACAGCGAGGACGACGACTTCGTCCCCATCGGCCCTTCCGAGCAGCTGGCGGAGCTGAACCCGGACATGGTGGGGCTGCGGCGCTTCAGCCGGGCGGGCCACACCCGCGAGTGGAACGTCGATCCGCAGCGCTGGGAGGCGGAGGTCGCCTCCTTCGTCCGGTCAGTGCTGGAGGCCCCGCGCCCGGGCGGCTGGGCAGCCACGGAAGACTAGTGGGAAATTGCGGCGACCTCTGCCTCGGTGAGGCGCTGCAGGTCCGCCGGGGCCAGCTCGAGGTCAAGCCCGCGGTGCCCGCCGGAGACATAGACGGTTTCATGGGCCAACGCGCTGGCATCAAGCAGCGTGCGCGAACGGTTGCGCTGGGCCAGCGGCGAGATGCCGCCCACCACGTATCCGGTGCGGCGCTCTGCCACCGACGGGTCGGCCATTTCCACCTTCTTCAGCCCCAGGGCCACGGCCATGGCCTTGAGGTCCAGCGACCGGTCGACCGGGACGATTCCGACCACCAACGCCGCGGGCCCCGGTTCCCCGGTGGACACCAACAAGGTCTTGAACACCCGGGACGCTGGGACGCCGATGGCCTCCGCCGCTTCCATCCCGTAGTTCTCCACGGACGGGTCGTGGACGTATGAGTGCACCGTGTAGGGGACCGACTCGCGGTCCAGCAGCGTGGTCGCGGGCGTGCCGGTCGAGTGTGTGTTCTTTTTCTTGGACATGGCTTTCCCCAATCCTCCGTTAACCGCGTTTGGGCGCCGGCACGTGCCGACGCCCAAACTTCTTCGATCGTTTCGGCCTACGAGCCGGCAGCGGCAACCCGCTCGCTGACCTGCCGCTTGATACGGGCAAGCATGGCACTCATGCCACGCAAACGCAACGGTGTCAGGGCCCGGGTCAACCCCAGCTGCTGCGGCATGTCGTCGGGGACGGCCAGAACCTCGGCGGCCGGCAGTCCGTCGAGCCCCTGGTGCAGGACGGAGGCAAACCCGCGGGTGGTCGGTGCCTGCGGGGGAGCGGAGAAGAACAGTGATACCCGGTGCTCGCCGGCGGGCTCGACCTCGATGTTCAGGAACAGCGGGGTCTGGCACTCAACGACCTGCTCCAGCAGGTCGGGGTGTTCGGCCAGGCGTTGGGGAAGCTCGGGGAGTTCCTCGGAGAAGTCCAGCAGCATCTCCAGGCGCTCGGGCTCGGTGACGGACTGGAAATCCTCGACGATCTCGGCCAGGGCCTGTGGCAATTCGCTCATGCTGCTACGCCCCCGTATCCCACAGGCACGGCACCGGGCTCGATGCCCTTCACGATGGGCACGCGCACGGCGTTGCCCCATTCGGTCCAGGAACCGTCGTAGTTGCGGACGTTCTCGAAGCCGAGCAGGAACTGCAGGGCAAACCAGGTGTGGCTGGAGCGCTCGCCGATGCGGCAGTAGGTGATGATGTCGTCGCCGGACGCCAGCCCGGCCTCGCCGAGGTAGATCGCCTCGAGCTCGGCGCGGGACTTGAACGTGCCGTTCTCCTGGGCGGCGCGGGCCCAGGGCACCGAAGCTGCCGTGGGGATGTGCCCGCCACGCAGCGTGCCCTCCTCGGGGTAGGCAGGCATGTGGGTGCGCTCGCCGGTGAACTCCTCGGTGGAGCGCACATCGATCATGGGCTTGCCGAAGTGCCCCAGTACCTCGGGCAGGAACGCGCGGATGACGGTGTCGTCGCGCTCGATGACCGGGTAGCTGCCCGGGATGACCGACGGCTTCTCGCGAGTGGTCTCCCGGCCCTCGGCGATCCACTTGTCGCGCCCGCCGTCGAGCAGGCGGACATCTTCGTGCCCGAAGAGGGTGAACACCCACAGGGCGTAGGCGGCCCACCAGTTGGACTTGTCCCCGTAGATGACCACGGTGGTGTCGCGGCTGATGCCCTTGGACGCCATCAGCGCGGCGAAGCGCTCACCATCGACGTAATCGCGCGTGTCTTCGTCGTTGAGCTCGGAGTGCCAGTCGATCTTCACGGCATTGGGGATGTGGCCCGTGTCGTAGAGCAGGATGTCCTCGTTGGATTCGACAACCACCAGGCCTTCGGTGGAAAGGTTGGCGGCCAGCCAGTCGGTGGACACCAGTCGTTCGGGATGGGCGTAGTCGGCGAATGACGGATTGGAGTCGATGGGAAGGCTCATGCTGAATTGACCTCGCAACAAAAAATCGTGGGATGGTGTTTCTCCAAGCCTAGCGATCCGGGGGGTCGCCGGCGGTGAAACAGGGTCATTCGACGCCATATTTCGCTCCAAGCGTCGGCCTTTGTGCCACCGGCAGCGAGGCGGTGGCACACGCGAACGAGCCCCGTTTTAGTGGTTGTCGATTCTGTGGGCGTAAAATGGCGGGGGCGTGTCTTCGCGCTGCGCACGCACACCATCATTCGAAGATTTAAGGACCGTTCCGCCGTATGGCCACGATTACGCATCTTTCCCAACGGACCCCCACGGTCTCCATCGACGACCTGCTCGCCGGTTTCCACCCGTCCTACCGCTTTGGCGAGGTGTCGTTTGACACCTACCGGCCGGACCCGGCCTGGCCCACCCAGGCCGAGGCGGTCACCAAGCTCAAGCACTTCGCCTCGACCATCGGCAATTCCAAGGGCGGCTTCCTGGGCAAGCTCTTTGGCAAGAAGAAGGTCGAGAAGTCGGGGATGTACCTGGACGGCGGCTTCGGCGTGGGCAAGACCCACCTGTTGGCTTCGCTGTGGCACCTGGCCCCGGGCCGGAAAGCGTTCGGCACCTTCGTGGAGTACACCAACCTCGTCGGGGCCCTGTCCTTCCGCCAGACCGTCGAGGTGCTGAGCACCTACTCGCTGGTCTGCATCGATGAATTCGAGCTCGATGACCCGGGGGACACCGTGCTGATGTCCCGGTTGATGCGCGAGCTTTCCGATGCCGGCGTGAAAATCGCAGCGACGTCCAACACGCTTCCGGGCGCACTGGGCGAGGGCCGCTTTGCCGCCGTGGACTTCCAGCGCGAGATCAAGGTGCTCTCCGAACAGTTCGACGTCCACCGCGTGGACGGCGTTGACTTCCGCCACCGCGGGCTCCCCGACGCCCCGGTGCCGCTGGAGGACGCGGGCATCCAGGAGTTCGCCGTCGAGCGCTACGGGGACAAGACCTTTGCCGTTGACGAGTTCGCGGACCTGGTCGGGCACATGTCCAAGGTCCACCCCAGCCGATACCGTGCCTTGCTGGCCGAGACCGACGTGCTGGTGCTGCACAACGTCGAAACCATCACCGAGCAGGCGGTGGCGCTGCGCTTCGTGGTGCTGGCCGATCGCCTGTACGACAAGGACGTGCCGATCATCGCCTCGGGCAAGCCGTTCAGTGAGTTGTTCACCCCGGAAATGATGGCCGGCGGATACCAGAAGAAGTACTTCCGTGCCGTTTCGCGCCTCACCGCACTGGCCCGCGAAGGCCAGACGGGGGAACCGGCGCTGTAAACCCAACGCACGAAGGCCGTGACGGCCGCCATCCGCAACCACCTCGTTTCCGAGGTGGGAGCGGGGGACGGGCCTCACGGCCTTTTTCGTGCGCCAAGGGGTCCGCAAACCCAGGTCGCCGACCCGCGGGTTGGAGCTGTGCTGGGTCAGTGGCGTTTGCGCTCGATGAGCAGGCGAAGGGTCAATCCGGCGACCAGCGCCCAGAATGCCCCGCCGATTCCGGCGAAGCTCAGGCCCGAACCGGCAATCAGGAACGCGACCAGGGAACTCATCCGGCTGGAGGGATCGGACAGCGCGGAGGACGCGGAGGAGCCGAGGGTTGCCAGCAACGCCAGGCCCGCCGCGGCTTCCAGCAGGCCCTCGGGACTCGCGGTGGCCAGCGCCGTGATTGCGGCAGACGCCAATCCGAGCAGGATGTAGAAGCCGCCGGAGGAAACTGCCGCGATCCACCGCCTGGAGCGGTCTTCCCCGGCCTCGTCCCCGGCGGCGAGGGCGGCGGAAATCGCCGCAAGGTTGATGGCATGCCCGCCGAGGAACGCCGCCGCCGAGCTGCCGAGCCCGGTGGCCAACATGGAGGCGCGCCACGGTGTTTCGTAATTGAAACTGGCCAGTACCGCAACGCCCGGAACGTTCTGCGAGGCCATGGTGACAACGAAGAGCGGCAGGGTGATTGCGGTGAAGGCCGCGAGGCTGAATGCCGGTGCCGTGAATTCGAGACTCGGCAGCAACTGTCCCATCACTCCCGCGGCGTCGGCCCGTCCCATGGAAAAGCCTGCGATGCCCAAGGCCGCGGCCATCGCGGCCGGAACCGCCCAGCGGGGACTGAAGCGCAGGAAGAGCAACCAGACCACGATAACCGGGGCGACATGCAACGGGATAGTGGACAACGCCACGAAGGGCGCTAGGCAGAGTTTGAGCAGTACTCCGGCCAGCATGGCTTGGGCCAGGGGGACGGGGATTGCTGCAAGCGTCCGGCCCAGCCAGGGGATGGCACCGGTTGCGGCAATCAGAACTCCGGTCATGATGAAGGCACCGACCGCTTCGTTCCAGCCGAAGTTCACTGCTGCCGCTCCGGCCAGCAACGCTGCACCGGGTGTCGACCATGCGGTGGTGATGGGTCGCTTGGTGAACCACGCCAGGCCAACTGCGCAAATGGCCAGTGCAATGGTGAGGGCGAAAAGCCCGGAGGCGGCCTGGGCGTCAGTCGCCCCGACGGCCCTGAGTCCTGTCAACACCACGGCAAAGGACGAGGTGTATCCGACCAACGCGGTGACAAGACCGGCCATGATCGGCTGTGCGAATGTCGATCGCCGTGGAGCGCTGGGGATGGCGGTGGAGGTCAAATCATTTCTTTCCGTGCAAACGACAGGTGCCGGTTCCGCCTCACGGCGGTACCGGCACCCGTTTGTCGTGCCTAGGGCAAGAGTCCTAGTGAACCAGGCAGGAACCTAGACGGTCGGCGTGCCGCCGTCTTCCTTGTTGAGGAGGCCCTTTGCGCCATCCTGAACCTTGTCGACGTGCTCGGAGAACTTTCCCCCGGTCTTTTCGTCGATGAAGTTGCCGGCGTTGTCGATGGCACCGCCGATCTTGTCCGAGTTTTCGTGAATCAACCCGGCCGCCTTCTCCTTCAGTCCTTCAGCCTTGCCCTTCAGCTCGTCAAAAATAGACAAAAGGCACCTCCTCTCAGTAATGGGGGCCCGAAAAGCCCCGTCTAGGAATCATCCTATGCTCAGTCGCGATCGAATCAAGGGCATTTGGATCAATTTCTTCTCCGATGCGACTCTGACTTGTATGTACATACTGGCAGCTGTGACAGCGCTGCCATCAGTGGTATCGCAGGAGTGGGCCCGCTTTCCGCGATCTGAACCGAAACACGGGGCACCGTTGGGCGTTGGGGGCCAACGGTGCCGGGGGATTGTTCGGCCCGTAATTCGGGCCTTGGTCCGGGCCTGGTACAAGAGGCGTTAAACAAGTAGATCGTGTGATTTGGAGTAATCACACGATCTACTATTTGGAGTGGACAACGAGGTTCGAACTCGCGACCTCAACCTTGGCAAGGTTGCGCTCTACCAGCTGAGCTATGTCCACATGAACAATCAATACCTAAAGTATAGACTCTTCGTGGGCGATACTGGGTTCGAACCAGTGACCTCTTCCGTGTCAGGGAAGCGCGCTACCGCTGCGCCAATCGCCCATAGGGGGGTGCTGCACCTGAACTATAGCTTGGATTCACGATCTGCAAAATGGCAATCCAACTTTTCATGCGGGTGCTGCGTGTTCTTACCCGGGGGTAAAAGAACAAAGAACAAGGCCTCTCTTCGAAAAGGAATTGAGGCCCGATCTTCAGAGTGGACAACGAGGTTCGAACTCGCGACCTCGACCTTGGCAAGGTCGCGCTCTACCAGCTGAGCTATGTCCACGTGAAAAACCAACACACCAGGTGTGGATTCTTCGTGGGCGATACTGGGTTCGAACCAGTGACCTCTTCCGTGTCAGGGAAGCGCGCTACCGCTGCGCCAATCGCCCATACTGCTTGCAATGTTCCTACGAGGTGGGGACGGGATTCGAACCCGCGTAAACGGCTTTGCAGGCCGGTGCCTCGCCTCTCGGCCACCCCACCATAACCACTTGGTAAAATACCTCGTGGTTAGGTCGGCAAGCCGACCCGGTGATTCAAATGCGAGTGGACAACGAGGTTCGAACTCGCGACCTCGACCTTGGCAAGGTCGCGCTCTACCAGCTGAGCTATGTCCACATGAAAGAATCGCAATCCGCCCGGAATGTTTCGTTCCGTTTGGCTGCGTTCCAACGAGTAAAAACTCTATACGACGTTTCACCAAAGTTCCAAATCGACACATTCCCGCGCCGACATGCGGCAAAGATCCTTGTGATCCCGCGGTTTTTGACTGGCCCGAAAACGCCCGAAAACAGCAAAACGTCCCCTGGACGTGGAAAAATCTTCCTATGACTTCACCAGCGTTGGCCCAACAGACCTCTTTTGGGCGCATGTATGCCAGAAAAATCGGCGCCCTTCCGGAGGTTCCATCCATCACCACAGTCATTGGGCAGGAAAAAATGGACATGGACGGTTGGATAGGTCACATGGCGGCCACGGCCGTGGTCCAGGATGCCAGGCTGGGTGAGTCCGTAGGGAATTCCGCCAAGCTCAAGGCGCTAGCGCGCCAGGCATCCAACGCGGCTGCGGAATATCGTGACTTGGCCGCGGCCCGCGGGGACCGGGTGCACCAATACTGCGAGCAAATAGCATTGCGCGCCATGGGAAAGCCGCACCAGGCGGCCCAGGCCCGTGAAGCGCTCATCGCCAACAACGAAGAAGCCTTTGCCGGGCGCTTCGACGAGTGGTGGGAGACCTACCAGGTGCAACCACTTGCCGCGGAGGTGACTGTCTGGAACTCGAGCATCGGGTACGCCGGCACCCTTGACCTGGTTGCCACCATTGGCGGCCGGCTCTGCCTGATCGACTACAAGACCCGTGGCACCAATCGCGACGGCCGGGTCAAGCCACTTGACCCCAAGGTGGTCATGCAGTTGGCTGCAGGCGCAAAAGCCGAGGAAATGGTCATTGATCCAGCCGCCGGAACCTGGGAACCGTGGAAATACTCACAAGACCCGATGCTGTTGGGCGTGGCAATTGGCGAAACCGAAGTCCAGACCGTGATGGCCAATCCTGAGGTCCTGCCCGCGTACTGGTCGAAGTTCTGGTCGCTTCGCCAGGTATGGGGAGCCACCCAGAAGGTCGGTGATGCAGGGATGCCCCTGCGCGAGGTGGGCCCACCACCGCCACCGGCGGCATGAGGCGGTCGGTAGACTGGTGGGCAGGGGATAGGCGCGCAGCATTAGCTTGGCCGCGCCCGTCCGCCTCCATCCACAGCACATTGCCGGAACCCAGCCGGCCGAAGGGAGACCGGACCGCATGGCCGTCTTAGGCATTCGCATCGTTGGCGACCCAATCCTCCGAACCCGCGCAGACGAGGTCACCGAATTCGGGCCCGAACTGCGCAAGCTCGTCGCGGACATGGACGAGACCATGGAAAACGTTGAGGGTGCAGGCCTCGCCGCACCCCAGGTGGGAGTCTCGCTTCGGGTCTTCACCTACCAAATCGGCGGGAACCGCGGGCACCTGATCAACCCGGTGCTGGAACTCGGCGAGGAATTCCAGGACGACGTGACAGAAGGCTGCCTGTCCATCCCCGGACTCGGCTACCCGGTGCGCCGCCGCCAATGGACCCGGGCCACCGGGGTTGACGTTGACGGCAACCCCGTGGTCGTGGAAGGCGAGGGATTCCTCGCCCGCTGCCTGCAACACGAGACCGACCACCTCGACGGAATCCTCTACATCGACCGGCTTGAGGGCGAACTGAAGAAGGACGCCTTCCGCAAGCTGCGCGACTCCAGCTACAACTCGGTTGCCGCAAACACCGTGACCAAGCGCAGCTCGGCGCTGGGATCCAGCTTCGGCGCCGGTTCGAGCTTCGGGAACCTGGCATGAGGGTCCTGTTCGCCGGGACCCCGCAGGTCGCCGTTGCCTCCCTCGACCAGCTCGTGAAAGACGGGTTCGACGTGGTTGCCGTGCTCACCCGCGAAGACGCCCCGGTGGGGCGCAAACGCGTCATGACCCCGTCCCCTGTAGCCGCACGGGCCGCGGAGCTCGGCATCGACATCATCCATGCCAACCGGATCAACGAGCCAACCCAGGAACGCCTGGCGGCCCTTGACCTGGATATCGCCGCAATCGTCGCCTACGGGGGACTCGTTCCGGAAAAGGCGCTGACGATCCCGCGCCTTGGTTGGATCAACCTCCACTTTTCGTTGCTCCCCGCCTGGCGGGGAGCGGCCCCCGTGCAGCACTCGATCATGGCCGGGGACGACATCACCGGTGCCGTGACCTTCCAGCTCGAAAAGGGACTGGACACAGGCCCCGTCTTCGGCACGCTCACCGAAACCATCGACGTTGCCGACACGGCCGGCGAGTTGCTGGGCCGCCTGGCAATCTCCGGTGCGGTGTTGCTCTCGCAGACCCTTTCCGGCCTTGAGGCCGGCAAACTCGTGGGTGTCGAGCAGCAGGGGGACACCTCCTACGCGCACAAGCTCACGCTCGTTGACGGTCAGGTTGATTGGTCGCTTCCGGCCCTGGTGATTCGCCGCCGCATCAACGGAACCAGCCCGGATCCCGGGGCCTGGACCGAACTCGATGGCCAGCGTTTCAAACTCGGGACCTTGGTTCCGCAGGCAGATGTCACGGATCTTGCACCCGGCGAGGTTCGCATCGAACCAGGCAAGAAACCGCGAGTCCTGGTGGGGACGGGCTCGTACGCCGTTGAACTCGGCCTGGTGCAACCACCGGGCAAAAAGATGATGAATGCAGCAGATTGGGCGCGGGGCATTCTCGCGTCCGGAACCGTGGATGAGGTGAAATTCGCATGAGCGAATTCGGACAGGGACGTTCCGACCGTCCGCGACGCAGCGAACCGAACCGCGGCGGAGGCCAGGAACGCCGCAGCGACGCCGGCCGCACCCGCAACCGCGGGGGAGCGGGACCACGCCAATTCAGTGCCTCCGCACCCTCGGCCCGCAACCGCAGGGCCGACCAGGCCCGGCTGACCGCCTTCGAGGTGCTGCGGGCCGTGGCCGAAAACGACGCCTACGCCAACCTGGTGCTCCCGGCCCGGATCCGCGAACACCGCCTGGATCGCCGCGATGCCGGATTTGCCACAGAACTGACCTACGGCGCCTTGCGCGGGCAGGGCCTGTACGACGCGATCCTGGCCCGTTGCGTCGACCGCCCCCTGGACCAATTGGACCCGGCTGTCCTTGACGCGTTGCGCCTGGGCGCCCACCAGCTGCTGGCCATGCGAGTGCCAAGCCACGCGGCACTCGACGAAACCGTGTCGCTGGCCCGCATGGTGATCGGCGCCGGCGCGTCCGGCCTGATCAACGCGGTGCTGCGCAAGGTCTCGCTGAAGGACCTGGAGACCTGGAGCGAGGAACTGGTCGCCGGGATCGCCGATGAAAATGCGGCAGCCGCACTGGTGCATTCCCACCCCGAATGGATCGTTCGCGCCCTGCGCCAGGCGCTGGTGGCCCACGGCCGCGACGCCGCCGAAATCACCGACCTGCTGGTCGCCGACAACCTGGCCCCGGTCGTCAACCTCGTGGCACTGCCCGGCGTCGGTTCGCTGGACGAGGCGCTTGACGCGGGCGCCGAACCCGGAACCCTCGTGGCCGATTCGGCCTATTACCAAGGCGGGGACATCGCCCGGCTGTCCTCCGTGCGCGCGGGCAGCACCCGCGTCCAGGACGCCGGTTCCCAGCTGGTCGCCCGGGCCCTGGCCCAGGTGGCGCTGCCCGAGGACGGCGATGACACCTACTGGCTGGACCTCTGCGCCGGCCCCGGCGGCAAGGCTGCATTGCTGGCAGCCTTGGCTGCCGAACAGGGCGCGAAGCTTACCGCCAACGAACCCGCCCAGCACCGCGCCGAACTGGTGAACAACGCCTTGGTGGCCATCGATCCCGAGACCTGGATGATCTCGGTTCGCGACGGCCGCGAATACGGTGAAAGCGAATACGCCGGGGGCTATGACCGGGTCATGGTCGATGCACCGTGCTCGGGCCTGGGCGCGCTGCGCCGCCGCCCCGAGTCCCGGTGGCGCAAGAGCCCCCGCGACGTCGCCGAGCTGACGATCCTGCAGGGCGAGCTCCTGGACGCGGCGCTCAGCGCGGTGCGCGTGGGCGGCGTGGTCGCCTACGTGACCTGCTCGCCGCACCCGGCCGAAACCGTTGCAGTGGTCGATGACCTGCTGTCCCGGAACAAGAATGCGAGGCTGCTGGACACCGGGGCGGCACTGGAATCCGCAGCCCTGCCGGGACTGGCATCGGCCGCCCGCCCCGTGGGCGAAGGAAGCACCATCCAGCTGTGGCCGCACATCCACCGCACCGATGCCATGTTCATGGCGCTGTTCACCCGCACCGCCTAAACCCGCCGGTCCACCCAGTCGGACCGTCGGCCAGCAGCCAGAAGGAAACCATGCGTACCTGCCAGATCAATCCGTCGATCCTCTCGGCGGACTTCACCAACCTCGAACGCGAACTCACACGGATCCACACCGCCGACGCCGTCCATGTCGATGTCATGGATAACCACTTCGTGCCCAACCTGACCATCGGCTTGCCGGTGGTTCAGCGATTGAACGAAGTCAGTGAGCTGCCGCTGGACGTGCACCTGATGATCAGCGACGTGGATCGGTGGGGACCGGGCTACGCCGAGGCCGGAGCCGCCTCGGTCACCTTCCATGCCGAGGCCTCGGCCGCCCCGATCAAGCTGGCCCGGGACCTGCGCGCCGCCGGTGCCAAATCGTCGATGGCGCTGCGCCCGGCCACGCCGATCGAGCCGTACCTGGACATGCTCCCGGAGCTGGACATGGTGCTGCTGATGACGGTGGAGCCGGGCTTTGGCGGACAGGCCTTCCTGGACATCGTGTTGCCGAAGATCCGCAGGGCCCGAAAGGCCATTGACGGGACCGGCCTGCCCATCGCACTGCAGGTCGATGGCGGGGTCACCCGCGAAACGATCCTGCGGGCGGCCGAGGCCGGGGCCGACGTCTTCGTGGCCGGTTCTTCGGTTTACGGAACAGCGGATCCCGCCGAGGCAGTAGTCACATTGCGAAATCTCGCAGCCCGGACACCCGTTTCCATGTAATACTGAGAGCTACAACTACACAACGTGCTCCGGGGTCGGTGTAAGTCCGAACCGGCGGTCAAAGTCCGCGACCCAAGCCAAAGGGATCCCTCCGGGGATCTTGAAGCCTGGTTGAACTGGTGAAATTCCGGTACCGACAGTTAAAGTCTGGATGGGAGAAGCACGTACACGCAACACCAGCGCTCTCGCGAGTGCGCAAGGCACGGCCAGGTGGGAATCCACGAGATTTTCCTGGTTCCGGATCCTTCGCCAGCGGGTCGGCCGCAAAGGTGGAACCGTCGTATCGAACCCCCGGAGCCATCGCGGCTTGACAGGAGGACGATGGATTTTCTGCGGTGGCTCATTGAAGCTTTCAATTCTTACATCACGGTAGGCAGCAGCGCACTGCTGGTACGCGAAGTGGTGGGCAACGTCTTCGGACTTGCCTCCGCCCTGGGCGGCATCCGCCGCAAGGTCTGGGCTTGGCCCGTTGGCATCGTCGGCAACATCCTGCTCCTGACGGTCTTCCTGGGCAGCATCTTCGGCAACGACCAAACAGCCAACCTGCTCGGCCAGGCCGGACGCCAGATCATGTTCATCGCCGTGTCTTTCTATGGCTGGAAGCGCTGGAAATCCAGCCGCGAATCCGGCGGAAGTGCAGTCACCCCGCGCTGGGCCACCGGCACAGAACGCCTGTCGCTCGCTGCAATCATGATCATCGGCACTGTCGCACTGACCCCGCTCTTTGGCGCACTGGGATCCTACGCACCTGTCTGGGCCGATGCCTGGACCTTCGTCGGCTCCTTGCTGGCCACCTACGGCATGGCCAAGGGACTGGTCGAGTTCTGGCTGATCTGGGTCCTTGTCGACGTGGTCGGGGTCCCGCTGCTCTTCGGCGCCGGATACTACGCCAGCGCGTTCATGTACCTCTTTTACGGGTGCTTCACGCTGGTCGGGTTCTTCATATGGTGGAAGGCCAAGAACGACGCCAAGCCAAGCATCCAAACCGAGATGCCCGACCCGACGGTGCAGGTGCACAGCTGATGCAACCCTCACGAACGCTGGCCGCCATGCGGCTTTCCCTCGAGCTGGCCCGCCGCGGCACCCGCGGAGCCAACCCCCTGGTTGGGGCCGTCATCATCGACCCGGACGGCACGATCCTGGCCACCGGTTACCATCGCGGCGCCGGCACCCCGCACGCCGAGGCCGACGCGCTGAACCGCCTGGGCTCCATCGATCCGGTCGCGGCACGCGCCGCGACAATGCTGGTCACCCTCGAACCCTGCAACCACACCGGCCGCACCGGCCCCTGTTCCCGCGCCATCATCGACGCCGGAATCGGCAACGTAATCTTCGCTGTCGCCGACGGCGGCGCGGTGGCCGGCGGGGGAGCGGAGACGCTGCGTGCGGCCGGAGTCAACGTGGAACAGGGGCTGCTGGAGGACCAGGCAGCCGAGCTGAACCACCGCTGGTTCGCAGCCCGCGCCGCCGGCCGGCCCTTCACCACGTTGCACCTGGCCCAAACCCTTGACGGACGGATCGCCGCCAAGGACGGAACCAGCCAATGGATCACCTCGCCGCGCTCGCTGCTCCACGCCCATGAGGTTCGTGCCCGCGTGGGCGCCATAGTCGTGGGTACCGGCACCGTCATGGCCGATGACCCGCGGCTGAACGCACGCGACGAACACGGCGAACCCTTCGCCTCCCAACCCCGGCGCATCGTCATGGGGCAACGGGACATTCCCGGGGACGCAGCACTGAAGGCCGACGGCAACTGGGAGCAGGTCCGCACCCGCGACCCGCACGAGGTCCTGGCGCGGATCGCATCCCGGGACATCGGACACGTGCTCATCGAAGGCGGTGCGTCGGTGGCCACCGCGTTCCTGGCGGCGGACCTGGTCGACGAGATCTTCCTCTACCAGGCACCGATCTTCCTGGGCTCCGGGCGTGGAAGCGTGGGGGAGCTGGGAATCGACACCCTTGCCTCCGCCCGGCATTTCCGCCTGGACGCCGTCGACGGAGACGCAGTGCGCATCCTGGGGCCCGACACCCTTACACATCTTGAACCCATGCCAACCGGCACCGGCACACCCTAAGGAATCGAAGCATGTTCACCGGAATCATCAGCGGCATGGGCCGCATCGAAGCAATGGACGCGACACCGGAATCCGACTCTGTCGTCTTGCACATCAGTGCGCCGAACCATACCGAGGACCTGGAACTGGGCGGCTCCATCGCCGTCAACGGCGTCTGCCTGACCGCCACGTCCATCGTCGGGGACATCCTGTCCCTGGACGTCATGGGCGAGACCCTGCGCCACACCACCATCGGCGACCTCGCCCAGGGCGAGGGCATCAACCTCGAGCGCTGCGTGCAGGCCGGCGGCCGGCTTGACGGGCACGTCGTGCAGGGCCACGTCGACGGTGTCGGGCACCTCTTGGAGCACGAATCGCTCGGTGCCTGGGACCGCTTCCGCTTCTCCATCCCCTTCGAACTGGCCAGATACGTGGCAAAGAAGGGTTCGATCGCCATCGACGGGATCTCGCTGACCGTCACCGAGGTCTCGGAGGCCCACGAAAAAGAGCAGTGGTTCGAAGTCGGGATCATCCCCACCACCCTGCGCGAGACCACCCTGGGCCAACGCGTTCCCGGTTCCGCGGTCAACCTGGAAGTCGATGTCATGGCCAAGTACGCCGAACGCCTTGCCTCATTCAACAACATCGAAAGCAGCGCATCATGATCACCGATACCATTCGCCTGGACTCCATTGACGCCGCGATCAGCGCCATGGCTGCCGGCCAGGCCGTCGTGGTCGTCGACGACGCTGACCGCGAAAACGAGGGCGACATCATCTTCGCCGCCGAGTTCGCCACCCCGGAGCTGATGGGCTGGACCATCCGCCATTCCTCGGGCGTCGTGTGCACGCCGATGGACGGGGACCGCGCCGACGCGATGGGCCTGCCGCCCATGGTGGAAAACAACCAGGACGCCAAGGGCACCGCGTACACCGTCTCCTGCGACGCCGCCCACGGGGTCAGCACCGGAATCAGCGCCGCCGACCGCGCCCTGACTTCCCGCATCCTGGCCGATCCGGCCTCCGGCCCCGAGCTGATCACCCGCCCGGGCCACATCTTCCCGCTGCGCGCGGTCGACGGCGGGGTGCTGGTGCGCCGCGGGCACACCGAAGCCAGCGTCGATTTGTGCAAGGCAGCGGGCCTTGAGCCTGTGGGGGTCATTGCCGAGATCGTCCATGACGACGGATCGATGATGCGCTTGCCTGCGCTGCGCGAATTCGCGGACCTGTGGAACATCCCGCTGATCAGCATCGAGGACCTGGCCGCCTGGCGGGCCACCACCGATGCCGAGCCGGCCGTGGGCACCAGCGCCGCCGCGGTGCAGGGCGGGCCGGAGGTCCGGGTTCCCACCCCCTACGGTGAATTCATGGTCCGCGCCTGGCGCGAACGCGGCACCGGCACCGAGCACCTGTCGCTCAGCTCCACCGGCCCCGACGGCACCATGCCGGCCGAGCCGCTGGTGCGCGTGCACTCCGAGTGCCTCACCGGCGACGTGTTCGGTTCCTACCGCTGCGACTGCGGGGAGCAGCTGGCCGCCGGTCTGGAGGCAATCAACGAATACGGCGGCGTGCTGGTCTACCTGCGCGGCCACGAGGGTCGCGGCATCGGGCTGGCCAACAAGATCCGCGCATACGCGCTGCAGGACGGCGGCGCCAACACCGTAGCCGCCAACGAGCAGCTGGGCCTTCCCGTCGACGCGCGAAACTACGACGCCGCCGCGGCCATCCTCCACGCGCTGTCCATCCGCCGGATCCGGTTGATCACCAACAACCCGTTGAAGGAAGAATGGCTGGAGCAGGCGGGAATCGCGGTTTCCGAGCGCGTCCCCACCCGGATTGCGGCGCGTCCCGAAAACCTTGAGTACCTGCGCACCAAGCAGAACCTGATGAATCATTCATTGCAATTGCCATCCATCGAAAACACCAACCCAGGAGTCAAATCATGAGCGGACACGGAGCTCCCCTCGTCGGGGCCAGCGAATTGGCAGCGGCAGGCGAAGCCGGAATGCGGGCAGTCATCGTCGCGGCCAGCTGGCACACCCAGATCATGGACGGCCTGCTGGACGGCGCCCTGCGCGCCGCCGCCGACGCCGGGATCAGCACCCCCGAGGTCATCCGCGTTCCGGGCACCTTCGAGCTCCCGGTGGCCGCGGCACGCTTGGCCCATGCCTATGACACCGTCATCGCGCTGGGCGTGGTCATTCGAGGCGGCACCCCGCACTTCGACTTCGTCTGCCAGGGAGCGACCATGGGCCTGACCGACGTTACGGTGCGCACCGGCGTTCCCGTGGGCTTCGGCGTGTTGACCTGTGACACCGAGGAGCAGGCAATAGCCCGCGCAGGTCTGGAAGGTTCTGTCGAGGACAAGGGATACGAGGCCATGAGCGCGGGGCTGCAGACAGCCGTCGCACTGGCGCGCCGCTAGCAAATTCGGCGATCCGTCACCGCACTGCCGCCCGCACCACCGGTACCCGCTTCCAGGGATCGATGCCGAGGGAGCGGGCGGCGCTGTTCTATGTTCCATTGATTGCACGATTGCCTCATTCAGAGGGTCGGCCTTCGCCGGGCCAGCCGCCCAGGTGCGATGTCGCCCCGTCTGCGTCCGTCTCCCGCGAGATGGCTTCAGTAGGGGCATCGAGCCCGGCCCAGGGCCGACGGCAAACTTGACGTCGAGGCGGGCTACCCGGTGCGGGCGGAAGACGAAGTAACAAATGCCGGTGCCGTCGTATCCGCGAGTGCCGGTGCTTTGCCCGATGTGCGCGGCGATGCCGTCCACACCAACAACGGCGCCTTGTCCCTCGGCGAATATCCCGGCCGGCCGGTAGACTTCGCCTGATGAAAGATCGTGGAGAAGCATTGACCGGGAGCACACCCGTAACGTCCCCCTTGGATTCACGACTGACCGCCTTGCACGCCACGTTTCTGGCGGAGCGTCCGCCGGGGGCCGACGAAGACGTGCACATGCTCTCGGCCATCGTGGATCACGTCATTGAACGGTGCAGCGCACCGGGCGACGTGGTGTTCGACCCCTTCGCGGGGTTCGGCACCACCATCAAACGGGCAGTTGCACTGGGACGGGAAGCCCTCGGTATCGAGCTGCTACCCGAGCGGGCGGAGTACCTACGGGATCAGGTGCCCGGCGCCCGCATCATCGAGGGAGACGCAAGGGAGCTGCTTAGGCTTGTCCGCGGCATTGCACCTACCGAACCCGACGCAGGTGTCGATCTCATTCTCACCTCTCCGCCATACATGACCGCCGAGAACCATGACGCCGACCCCCTCACGGCCTACGAGGAAGACAACGGGGACTACGGCCGCTACTTGGCCGAGCTCGGGCTTGTCGCCGCCCAATGTGCGCGCACCGTTGTGCCCGGCGGCTTCGTGGTGTGGAATCTGGCGGACATCCACCACATGGACCGCACCACCCATTTGATCCGCGATTGCACCCGCGTGCTCGAGCAGCACCTCACGCCCGTGGGGACCACCGAGATTGTCTGGGATCGCTACCCCCACGATTTGGTGTCCGACGCGCTCCTTGTATTTCAACGGCCTCCCATTGAGCGGCGCGTTTAGTCAAACCACATCAACAGGTTGATGCCCTCGCACGGCAGCCCGGCACCGCGGGAAACGATCGCGCAAAAATACACTTCCCAGCCGTGACGGCGAGCATCGTCAGTGGTTGTGGTGCAATTTGGCGGCACGCCCGCGACCTGTGCCAGGGCCGCGTCATGTTGAGCCGAGCGGGGGAGTGCTTCGTCACATTGGGGGTGCGGTAGTGAATGCGGCCAACGGGCCAAGATACCCTGACTATGTGAAAACTTTTGACACCCTCTTCGCCGAGCTCTCCGAGAAGGCCAAGACCCGCCCCGAAGGTTCGCGTACGATCGCCGAACTGGATTCCGGCGTGCACGGCATCGGAAAGAAAGTCGTGGAGGAAGCCGCCGAAGTGTGGATGGCTGCCGAGTACGAAACCAACGAGGCCGCCGCCGAAGAAATCTCCCAGTTGCTTTATCACCTTCAGGTGATGATGCTGGCCAAGGGCCTGACTCTGCAGGACGTTTACAAGCATCTCTAGCCGCCGCTTTCGGGACGCCCTGTCCTCCCGTGCCGCGGTGGCCAACAGGCACCATTTGTTGTCCTACATGCCGTAATACCCCCCCAGAGCCTGAAAAGAGAACCGCATCATGTTGCGAGTAGCCCTTCCCAACAAGGGAGCCCTGTCCGAAATCGCCTCGACCATGTTGTTGGAGGCTGGATACGTCCAGCGCCGCGACAACCGCGAACTGGTCATGGTCGACCCCGACAACGACGTGGAATTCTTCTACCTCCGTCCCCGTGACATCGCCGTGTACGTCGGCGGCGGCATCCTCGATGTCGGAATCACCGGACGAGACCTTTACCTGGACGCCGAGGTCAACGACCACGTCGACGAGGTCCTGCCGCTGGGGATCGGTGCCTCCACCTTCCGCTTCGCCGGCCCCGCCGGGACCTTCACAACCCAGCAGGAGCTCCAGGGCAAGCGCATCGCGACCAGCTACGACGCGCTGCTGCGCCAGTACCTGGAAACCAACAACATCGCCGCAGACGTGGTCCGCCTCGATGGTGCCGTCGAGTCCTCTGTGCGCCTCGGCGTGGCCGACGCCATCGCCGACGTCGTGGAGACCGGCAACACGCTCAAGGCAGCCGGCATGGCGGTCTTCGGCGATCCCATCCTGCAGTCCGAGGCAGTGCTCATCGGTCGCACCGGCCGCACCCCCGCCGGGCTCGAAGTCCTCAAGCGCCGGCTCACCGGCGTGCTGGTGGCCCGCCGCTACGTCATGCTCGACTACGACGTGCGCCGGGACCTGGTCGACGAGGCCACCCGGTTGACCCCGGGACTCGAGTCGCCGACGGTTTCCCCGCTGCAGGACTCGGACTGGGTCGCCGTGCGCGCCATGGTCAAGAAGAGCCACACCAACAACATCATGGACGAGCTGTACAACATCGGCGCCCGCGCCATTCTTGTCACCAACATCCACGCCTGCCGCATCTAGCGCCCCGCCCGCATCCCGGGCCCCGGAACATTTCCCCTTTATTGCTTTTCTAGGAGTTGATCCCCTCATGGCCGTTGCGATCCGCGTGATCCCATGCCTCGATGTCGATGCCGGACGAGTCGTCAAGGGAGTGAACTTCGAGGGGCTCCGGGATGCCGGGGACCCGGTGGAACTGGCCAAGCGCTACAACGCCGCCGGTGCCGATGAAATCACGTTCCTCGATGTGACGGCCTCCTCGGCCAAGCGCGAAACCACTTATGACGTGGTGGCCCACACGGCCGAGGAAATTTTCATTCCGCTTACTGTCGGCGGAGGAGTGCGAGCCGCCGAGGACGTCGATCGCCTGCTGCGTGCCGGGGCGGACAAGGCCTCGATCAACACGGCTGCCGTCGACCGCCCCGAGGTCATCAACGAAATCACCCAACGCTTCGGATCCCAGGTGCTGGTGCTCTCGCTCGATGCCCGGCGCACCACGAACCCTGACGTCGAATCCGGTTTCGAGGTCACTACCCACGGAGGGCGCACCGGCACCGGCCGCTGTGCCGTGGCCTGGGCCAGGGAAGCCGCCGAACGGGGCGTGGGGGAAATCCTGCTGAACTCGATTGACGCCGACGGCACCAAGGACGGCTTCGACCTGGAGATGATCCGTGCGGTCCGCGCGGCCGTCACCGTGCCGCTGATTGCCTCCGGCGGCGCCGGGGCACCGGAGCACTTCCCGCCGGCGATTGCCGCCGGTGCCGACGCGGTGCTGGCCGCCTCGATCTTCCACTTCGGCCCGGACGACATGATCAAGCAGGTCAAGGACGCCATCCGTGAAGCCGGTTTCCCGGTTCGCTAGTCCTGCGTCACTGGACGCCGTGATGTCCCGGGGCTGGCAGGCACTTGAGGAGGAAGACCTCTCCGGGTGGGTGTGCCGCTTTTCCTCGGGTGTCACCCGCCGCGCCAACTCGGTGCTTCCGCTGTTCGGTCCGCCCAACACCAATGGCGCCATCGACGAGGTCGAAGCCGCCTATCGGCGCCGCGGGCTGCCGCCGGTCTTCCAGATCAGTCCCGAATCCCTGCCGCACGACCTGGACTCGATGCTTGGTGCCCGCGGTTACTCAATTGATTCCCCGACCCTGGTGCAGGCGCTGAAACGGGAGGACTTTGCGCGGGCCGTTGCCGGCGAGCCCGATCCGGGGATCGTCCTCCAGGATGCACCCTCCGAGGCATGGCTGAAGGCCCTGTGGGAATCCGAGGGACCGCATTCGCCCGCCGCGCAGGCAGCCAGTGGCCGGATCCTGGGCAATACGCCGTCCGTCTACGCCTCACTGGTCATTGAGGGGAATGTCCATGCCATTGCACGCATGGCGCTGGTGGAAGACCTGGGCGGCATCTATGCCGTGGCCACCCGCGAGGAATCGCGTTCCCGGGGATACGGCCGGGCCGTGATGCGGGCCCTGGTGGCCGAGGCGGCCCGCCGGGATCTGGCAGGCCTCTGGCTGCAGGTCGTCGAGGAGAACTCGATCGCAGCCGGACTCTATGCATCCCTGGGATTTGAAACGGTGTCGCGCTACCACTACCGCCAGTTGCCGGCCTAGGCCGTCGCCGGCAGGAGTGCCTCCAGCCCGCGTTCGAGGGCCGCACGTGCCGCAGCGGTGTCCAGCTGGTTCGATAGCCAGCGGCCGGAAATGCCTTCAACCAGGGCGGTGAGCAATAGTGCCGTATCCCGGCACTGCCCGGTCCCCGCCCCGGTGTGCAGCTTCACCAGCTCCGCGACGTGGGACTGCCACGCGGCAGTGGACGTGGACAGATGCCCGGCCAGCGGCGGCTCAAAGACCGCGATTGCCCTGATCTCGTTCCACACGATCGACTTGGCGCGCACCGATTCGTCGTCCTGGATCTCGGCCAGCAGCAAGTCCCGCAGCAAGCCGCGGGGCCTGCCCCCGCCGTCCGCTTGTTCCCCGCGTTGGGCCAGCGAGTCTGCGTTTACGTACTCCAGGGTTGCCGCCAGCAGTCCATCCCTGTCGGTGAAATGGTAGTAAACCAGCCCCGTGGACACGCCGGCCTGTTTGCAGACGTCTTGCACGCGCATGCCGCGGACCCCGTCACGGGCGATGCAGATGCTGCACGCCTCGAGTATCCGCTGCCTGGTGTCATTGGCCATGGCCGGTGCCGCATCTTTCCCTTGGTGGCCCGGGGTCTTCCCGAACTGTTGATCACACGCTATCTTTAACTGAATATCCAGTCAATTTTTTGCATGCTCCTCCCCGTCGGACATCTCGGCCGCGCAGGGCGGGAGCACCACCTGTGAGGGGAACCCGCCCATGGACCTGCCGTTCAGCATCCACGAAGCTTCCATCGAGGGCGTGCTGCGTGCGCTCGATGACGGCACCGTCACCGCCGTCGAACTGATTGCCGCCCACCTTGCCCGGGTGGGACGCTTCGACAGGTCCACGGTGTGCCTCAACGCCATGGCCGTGCTGAACCCCACCGTCTTCGCCGAGGCCGCGGAATCCGACCGCCGCCGCAGTGCCGGCCGGGGCGGTTCCCTTGAGGGGGTGCCGTTTACCGTCAAGGACAGTTACATGGTCGCCGGGCTCACCGTGGCTGCCGGTTCGCCGGCGTTCAAGGACCTGGTGGCCAAGCACGACGCGTTCACTGTCGCACGCATCCGCGAGGCCGGGGGAGTGCTGGTGGGCAAGACGAACATGCCGCCCATGGCCGACGGCGGCATGCAGCGCGGTGTCTACGGGCGCGCCGAAAGCCCCTACAACGCCGACTACCTGGCGGCTGCCTACGCCTCGGGGTCCTCCAATGGATCGGGCGTCGCCACCGCGGCCAGCATGGGGGTCTTCGGCATGGGCGAGGAAACCGTCTCCTCGGGCCGCAGCCCGGCCTCCAACAACGGCCTATGCGCCTACACCCCCTCGCGCGGTGTCATCTCCATCCGCGGCAACTGGCCGCTCTTTCCCACCCGCGACGTCGTGGTCCCGCATACCAGGAGCATGGATGACATGTTCCGGTTGCTGGACGTGATCGTCGCCGACGATCCGGAAACCACGGGAGACTTCTGGCGCCACCAAAAGGCGGTGCCGCTGCCCGCGGCCTCGGCCATCCGGCCCGGGAGCTACGCGGAGCTGGCCGATCCGCAGGCCCTGTCCGGCAAGCGCTTCGGCGTGCCCCGCATGTATTTGGGCCAGGACCCGAGATTCCCGGTCAACCCGCGCCCCAG
This sequence comes from Paeniglutamicibacter sp. ORCA_105, assembly GCF_045798545.1. NCBI lineage: Bacteria > Bacillati > Actinomycetota > Actinomycetes > Micrococcales > Micrococcaceae > Paeniglutamicibacter > Paeniglutamicibacter sp. ORCA_105. The sequence goes on from NZ_JBIXLM010000013.1 coordinate 32,190, forward strand.
CGTCCTGGAACTCTGGGACGCCGCGCGCGCCCGCTTGGAGGACCTGGGCGCCACCGTCGTCGATGTCGACTTCCCGCTGATCGAAACGTACGAGGGGAAGACCCCGGGTGGCGAACAGCTCGGCGCGCTGGGCATCCTGCCCGAGGGGTGGATGGAGATGGAATTCAACGAGCTCCTCGCCCATGGATGGGACACGTTCCTGCGGGAAAACAACGACCCCGCGCTGAACCGGCTGGCCGATGTCGAGCATCTGCAGATCTTCCCGGCCCCTGACGGATCGCTCCCGGACCGCTATGAAGAGGTCGAGGACTACGAGAATCGCTACCGCGACGTGGTGAAGATGGCGGCCCACGGGCTGCCGGACCCGGCCACGCTGCCAGGGTTCGAAGCCGGGCTCAAGGCTCTGGAAAAGCTGCGCAAGGAGCTCTTCGAAAATTGGCTCGCCGAGCATCGGCTCGACGGGGTCGTCTTCCCTGCCAACGCAGACGTCGGGGCCGCGGATGCGGACACCAACCCGGAATCGGCGGACAGGGCTTGGGAGAACGGTGTCTTCTTTTCCAACGGGAACTACGCCCTGCGCCATCTCGGCATCCCCTCGGTCACCGTGGCCATGGGGTTGATGCAAGACACCGGCATGCCGGTGGGACTGACCTTCGCCGGTCCCGCTTATTCCGACAACGCGATCATGGGCTGGGGGTGGGCGTTCGAGGGCGCCGGCACGTTGCGTCCGGTTCCGCGGCTGGCGCCCGAGCTTCCAGGGGACCGCCACGGGGCAGCTTCCCGGGGACGGCCAGGTGGGCAACCGCCGGAAATTTCCATCGAGGGTCGCCTCGATTCCGGAAACCGCATAGGCGGCACCCTGCGTCTGCTGCTGGAGGGTGAAATCCGTGCGGGGGCGGACGCGGTGATTCGGCTGACGGTCAACGGCGAGCCGACCACGGCGTTGCGCACGGGCAGCACCTGGAATGCCACGGTAATCCTCCCGGCGGCCGAGGAACCGGCGGCCACTGCATCAAACCCAGCAGGCAGGATCCTTGCCGTTGTGCACGTGGTGGAAGGCCGGGGAATGGCGGCGGGAGACTTCGTGGAGGTCTAGTCCCGACTGCCCGAAGTGGTGGCTAGAGCGAGACCGAGAGCAGTGCGATGGCCTCTTCTGCGCCCTCGAACGTCACCAGTGCTTCCTCGCGGCGTCCCGAGGCGTGCAGCAGGAGTTCGCCCGGGCGACCGGTGATGGCCACCGAGGTGCTGGCCTTGCGGGCCACGTGGCGTTGCCCGTCGGGGCGGACCAGGATGATGCCGACATCCACGCCGCGGTAGTAGTGCGCGGCCCGGCGCACCAAGTCCTCCCACAGGAGATCCTCGTACTTGGCGTCAAGCGCACGCGGGACCCAGCGGTCGGATGCGCGGCGCACGTCCTCGGTATGGATGAAGAACTCGGAGAGGTTCGCCGAATGTTCCACCCGCGGGTGGGCCAGGGGCGAAAACCTGGGTGCGCCGCGCAGGAATTCGTTGACGAGGCTGGCGTAGGCCTCGCGGTCCCCGGCCGCGTCCGCACGCCTGTCCAGCTCGGCCTCCATGCGGTGCGCCAGTGGTTTGATGACCAGTCCCGCAGCAAGCAGGGACTGCTCCCGAATGATCAGGTGCGCGGCGAGGTGGCGGGTCTGCCATCCGGCGCACAATGTGGGAGCCGTCGGCCCTGCTGCCAGCAGGACTTCGGCCAATACTTCACGCGAGGCTGGGACGAAATGCATCACTTCGAAACTAACACGTTCGGGAGCGCTTGGAGCTTCTATTTCGCTCCGCGCCCAAGCCGCGTCAGAACGGGCCGTCGCGAATGGACCGTTAAGCACGGCATTGGTGTCGATTGCCACGTTCCCGGAGACGGAACGCAGGAGGAGTGCCTGCCCGTTGTCCTCCTTGACGCGGGGACCGGGCCCGGGCGTGACGCGCGGGTGAACACGAGTGGACGAGACGGCAGGGGCAGGAGGGCGATTTTGTCCTCTACCTGGCCACCGCAGGCGCGCTCGGGGCCTTGCTCACTTTCGGGCTGGCGCAGCGCTGGGGGAGGTCTTTCCCCGCTGGATGATGGGCTTGCGCGGCCGGAGGGTTCCGATCCTGTTCGCTGTCATCCCCGCGGGACCTGTCGCGGTCATCATCACCGTGGCAGCTTTGACCTTCATCCGCATGGCCCTCGCCGGGCACGCTGGCCCACCACCTGCGCAGGCGCAACGGCCGAGCCCCGTTCCCGGATGCGCGGTGAGGCCAACGGGCGTGAAACGTGTTTCGGGACGGGTTTCACCGCACGTGGCACTAGACTGGTACTGATGTCGCAGAACCCAGCCTTCGCCGCCCCCGCCTCCGTTGACGGGAAACTGTCCGCCCAGATTTCCGCCGCCCTGAAGAAGGACGGGACCGGATTGGTCGCCGCCATCATTCAGCAGCATGGCAGCGGCGAGGTGCTGATGCTCGGATGGATGGACGAGGAGGCGCTGCGTCGCACCCTGACCACCGGGAGGGTGACCTTCTGGTCCCGGTCCCGCAACGAATACTGGCGCAAGGGCGACACCTCCGGCCACTCCCAGCTGGTCCGCTCCGTGGCCCTTGACTGCGACGGCGACGCCTTGCTGGTCATTGTCGACCAGATCGGCGCGGCCTGCCACACCGGGACGCGCACCTGCTTCGACGGACGCGAACTGCCCGCCGTCGTGGGCCGACGCGTTTCCTGACCTTTCCACCCGCTCCATCCGCACACGCAAGGACCATTCTTCGCTTATGCAAGCTCTCGGCGCCCTGACACCCACCCGCGAGGAATTCCGCGCCCTCGCCGCGGATCGCCGCGTCATTCCCGTGACCATGAGGGTGCTGGCCGACGCACTGACACCCATTTCCGTCTACCGCCGGCTGGCCGGCGGACGCCCCGGCACCTTCCTGATGGAATCGGCCGCGGCCGGGGGAGTGTGGTCCCGCTATTCCTTCATCGGCGTGAATTCGCCCGCGACCCTGACCACCCTTGACGGCCTGGCCCACTGGCAGGGCACCCCGCCGGCGGGCATGCCCACCGAAGGCAACCCGGTCGAGGTCCTGCGCGACACCGTCCGCGCCCTGCGCACCGAACCCCTGGACGGGCTGCCGCCGCTGACCAGCGGCATGGTCGGCTTCATCGGGTGGGAGGCGGTGCGCCACTGGGAGAAGCTGCCCAACCCGCCGGCGGACGACCTGCACCTGCCCGAGCTGGCCATGAACCTGGTCGGCGACATGGCAGTGCACGACAACACCGACGGCACGCTGACGCTCATCGCCAACGCCATCAACTTCAACGGCACCGCCGAGGGCGTCGACGGCGCTTACGACCACGCGGTCCAGCGCCTCTCCGGGATGCTTGACGCGCTTGGCGAAGCCGCGGAAAACCCCGTCTCGGTCCTTTCCGGAACCGATGTGCCGGCCGATACGCTGATGAACGCCGTCACCCACTCCTGGGATGAGGATTCCTACCGCAGGGCGGTGTTGCGCGGCAAGGAGGCCATCGTCGAGGGCGAGGTCTTCCAGGTCGTGGTCTCGCGCCGCTTCGAGCTGGAGACCCACGCCGATCCTTTGGATGTCTACCGGATCCTGCGCGGCACCAACCCCAGCCCGTACATGTACCTCTTCACGCTGCAGGACGCCCACGGCAAGGCCTATTCCATCGTCGGCTCCTCGCCCGAGGCGCTGGTCACGGTCAACGACGACCACGTGGTCACCCACCCGATCGCCGGCTCGCGCCCGCGCGGGGCCAACTACGAGGATGACCAGCAGCACGAGAAGAACCTGTTGGCCGACGAAAAGGAACGCGCCGAGCACCTGATGCTGGTGGACCTCTCGCGCAACGACCTTTCCAAGGTCTGCGTGCCCGGTTCCGTCGAGGTCACCCAGTTCATGGAGGTCGAGCGCTTCAGCCACATCATGCACCTGGTCTCCAACGTGGTCGGCAAGCTGAAACCGGGCACCGACGGCTACGACGTGCTCGCCGCGACCTTCCCCGCGGGGACCCTCTCGGGGGCGCCCAAGCCGCGGGCGCTGTCGCTGCTCGATGAACTCGAGCCCTACCGCCGCGGCATCTACGGCGGCGTGGTCGGCTACCTGGACTTCACCGGGGACATGGACATGGCCATCGCCATCCGCTCCGCGCTGATCAAGGGCAACCGGGCGTACGTGCAGGCCGGCGGCGGCATCGTCGCGGACTCCGACCTCGACGCCGAGGCCTTGGAAACCATCAACAAGTCGGCAGCCCCCCTGCGGGCCGTCTGGGCCGCAGGGACCATGGCGCCGGCACAAGTGGACGGCACCCAGGCATGAGCGAGGAAACCAAGCCGCGCAGGGGATCCAAGCGCAACGTCATGCTTCTGGGCCTTTTCGGCGCGGTCCTCGCGCTGGCCACCAGCACCCGGACCTGGATCAACGTCCAGCCGGAGGTCGGCTCGGTAAAGATTCCGCTCATCGAAGTGGCGGGATCCGACGCCGCGGCCGCAGTGGCGGCACTGGCAGTGGTGGCCCTGGCCGGCTCGCTGGCAGCAATGATCGCCGGCAAGGTGGCCCGCTGGATCATCGCAGCGATCCTGCTGCTGGTCGGCGGAGGAATCATCGCCTCGGCAGTCGCGGTGCTTGCCGACCCGGTGCTGGCTGCAACGACCAAGGTCGGGGAAGCCACCGGGCTGAACGCCTCCGGCGGCGCCTACGACGTGACCTTCTGGCCCTGGGCCGCTGCGCTGGCCGGCGCGGTTCTCGTGGCCGACGCGGTGCTGCTGGCTGTGGCCGGACGACACTGGGCCGGGTCCCGCAAATATTCCCGCGACGCCGCGGCAACCGCCGCGGGGCTGCCGGGCGCAGCGTCAAACGGCCCAATCGACGAGATCTCCGGCTGGGACTCGCTGTCCCGCGGGGACGATCCCACCGGTTAACGCGCACACGACGCAACATGGCATGCCATCGCTGCAAAGAATGGCAGAATGGAAGCCAAGAGATTCATCGGGAAAAATCCCGATTCGCACGAGGTGAGTAGGAGTATCCCACCATGGCTAACGCCAACCCCCAGATCGATCCAATGCACGCCGAGGAAATCGGACACGGCAACTCCAAGGCCGCATGGTCAATGGTCTTCGTCATGATGATCGGCTTCGTCGTCGGCTGCATCGCCTTCGCCGGACACAACCCGACGTTCGTCTACGTTGGCTGCGCCATCGTGGTCGTCGGCCTGATTGTCGGCTGGGTCATGAAGAAGGCCGGCTTCGGCGTCAACGGTTCCAGGTCTGGCGACGCGCACTAGCCGTGAGTGTACTGACAGATATCATCGCGGGCGTTCAGATCGATCTGGACGCCCGTCGGTCCATCATCGGCCAGGAGCAAATCGAGGCTGCGGCCGCGGCGGCCGTTCCCGCGCTCGACGCCTACGCTGCCCTGGGCGGACACCTTGATGCGTCCCAACGCGGAAACACGCTGCACGTGATCTCCGAGGTGAAGCGAAAGTCTCCCTCCAAGGGCGCACTTGCAGACATCGGCGAGCCAGCCGAACTGGCCGCCTCCTACGAGGCCGGCGGTGCCTCCGTGATCTCGGTGCTGACCGAGGAGCGCCGATTCGGCGGATCGCTGGCCGACTTCGACGCCGTGCGCGCCGCGGTGAAGATCCCGCTGCTGCGCAAGGACTTCACCGTCGATCCGTACCAAATCCACGAGGCCCGTGCCCACGGCGCCGACCTGGTGTTGCTGATCGTTGCGGCCCTGGACGACGCGCAATTGCGCGAGTTCCTGGACCTGACCCATGCCCTGGGCATGAACGCCCTGGTCGAAACGCACACCGAGGAGGAGATCGCCCGCGCGGTGGCTCTGGGTTCGCGGATCATCGGGGTGAACGTGCGCAACCTCAAGACGCTGGACGTGGACCGCGAAAACTTCTCCCGGCTTGCCGCCCACATCCCCTCCGGCGTCGTCATCGTGGCCGAATCCGGCGTGCGCGACGTTGCCGACGTCGAGCACTATGCAAGCCACGGAGCAGACGCGATCCTGGTGGGCGAGGCGTTGGTCAAGGACAACGACCCGCGCGCGGCGATCGAGCGCTTCATTGCCTCCGGGACCGCCGCCAAGCCAGCCCGCGCCAGCTGACACACCCCCCCACACACCCCTCGAAGAATTCCTGAGCAAGAGAAGGATGCGCCAGATGAACCCGATGACAGGTGACCAGGACACGGGCGAAAGCCAGTCCGAGTCCGCCCCCTCCCACTCGTTGCGGCATGCCGCGGGCCCGTACTTCGGCGCCTACGGCGGACGCTGGATGCCCGAGTCGCTGATTGCCGCCATGGACGAGCTCAACGAGACGTTCGAGGCAGCCAAGGCCGACCCGGAATTCATTGCGCAGGTCAAGGACCTGAACAAGAACTACACGGGCCGTCCCTCCCTGCTCACCGAGGCCAAGCGCTTCTCCGAAGCCGCGGGCGGAGTGCGAGTCTTCCTCAAGCGCGAGGACCTGAACCACACCGGCAGCCACAAGATCAACAACGTGTTGGGCCAGGCATTGCTGGCCAAGCGCATGGGCAAGACCCGCATCATCGCCGAGACCGGAGCGGGCCAGCACGGCGTTGCCTCGGCCACCGCAGCTGCCCTCATGGGCCTGGAATGCGTGGTCTACATGGGCGCGGAGGACACCCGCCGGCAGGCGCTGAACGTGGCGCGCATGCGGCTGCTCGGTGCCACCGTCATCCCGGTGACGGCAGGCTCGCAGACGCTCAAGGACGCCATCAACGAGGCCTTGCGCGACTGGGTCGCCAACGTGCACAACACCCATTACCTGCTGGGCACCGTCGCCGGCGGACACCCGTTCCCCGCCATGGTCCGCTACTTCCACGAGGTCATCGGCGAGGAAGCCCGCGAGCAGATCATCGCCCAGGCCGGACGCCTGCCCGACGCCGTGGCTGCCTGCATCGGCGGCGGCTCGAACGCCATCGGCCTTTTCCACGGTTTCCTGGATGACCCCTCGGTTGAGCTTTACGGCTTCGAGGCCGGCGGCGACGGCGTCGACACCGGCCGCCACGCAGCGGCCATTACGCTGGGCCTGCCGGGCGTGCTGCACGGTGCCAAGAGCTACCTGATGCAGGACGACGACGGCCAGACCGTCGATTCCCACTCCATCTCCGCAGGCCTTGACTACCCGAGTGTCGGCCCGGAACACGCCTACCTGGCGGACATCGGACGCGTGAACTACGAACCGGTCACCGACACCGAGGCCATGGACGCCTTCTCGCTGCTCTGCCGCACCGAGGGCATCATCCCGGCCATCGAGTCCTCCCACGCCCTGGCCGGCGTGCTGAAGATCGCGCAGCGCAAGATCGCCGCCGGCGCGGTGCCGGAGGAAACCATCATCATCGCCAACCTTTCGGGCCGCGGCGACAAGGACGTGGGAACCGCAGCGGAATGGTTCAACCTCATCGACACCGAAAAGGACGCCAAGTGAGCCCCGTATCCAAGAGTGCCGCGGCGATCGCCGCAGCCCGCGCCGAAGGCCGCCCGGCGCTGATCTGCTACCTGCCCGCCGGCTTCCCCGACGTGCAGGGCACCATTGACGCAGCTGTCGCGATGGCCGAGAACGGCGCCGACATCATCGAGGTCGGCATCCCGTATTCGGACCCCGTCATGGACGGTTCCGTCATCCAGGCCGCCACCGTGCAATCCCTGGCCCAGGGCTTCAAGGTCGCCCAGGTCTTCGACATCGTCAAGGGCATCACCTCCCGCTGCTCGGCCACCGTCATGATCATGACGTACTGGAACCCTGTGCTGCGCATGGGCGTGGACGAGTTCTCCCGCCGCCTGGCAGAGGCCGGCGGCGCCGGGCTGATCACCCCGGACCTGGTTCCGGACGAGGCAGCCGAATGGATGGAGGCCTCCGACAAGTACGGACTTGACCGCGTCTTCCTGGTCGCACCGTCCTCCACCGAGGCCCGCATGAAAGCCACCGTGGAAGCCAGCCGAGGCTTCGTCTACTGCGTCTCCGTCATGGGCGTCACCGGCGCCCGCGCCGAGGTCTCCGACGCCGCAGCGGCCGTGGTCACCGCGGCCCACGCCGCCGGTGCCGAAAACGCCTGCGTCGGGCTCGGCGTCTCGCAGCGCAAGCACGTCGAAGAGATCGGGGCCTACTCCGACGGAGTCATCGTGGGCACCGCACTGGTTGCAGCCCTGCGCGACGGGGGAGTGAAGGCTGTAGCCGAGCTCACCGCGGAACTCAGCGGTCGGACAGTGAAGGCATGATGCAGCTGGCTGCGGCGGGAACCAACGTGCTCGCCTCGATCCCGAGCCCTCCGGCGGAGTTCTCGAAGTTCTCCCTCGGCCCGCTGACCATCCATGCCTACGCCATCTGCATCATGTTCGGCATCATCGCCGCCATGTGGATCACCGCCCGCCGCTGGCGCGGCAAGGGCGGACCGGAAGACGTGGTCTGGGACATCTGCATCTGGGCGATCCCCTTCGGGATCGTGGGCGGGCGGCTGTACCACGTGCTGGTCACCGATCCCGACTACTACTTCGGCTTCAACGGGCAGAGTGCGCACCTGGCCGAGATCCCGCAGATCTGGGCCGGCGGCCTGGGCATCATGGGGGCCATCAGCCTCGGCACCGTGGGTGCACTGATCGCCTGCCGCCGTGCCGGAGTGCGCCTCTCGGCGTTCCTGGACGCGGCTGCTCCCGGCGTGCTGCTCGCCCAGGCCTTCGGGCGCTGGGGCAACTGGTTCAACCAGGAGCTCTTCGGTGCGCCCACCACGTTGCCGTGGGGCCTGGAAATTGATCCGAACAGCTTCAACTTCCCCCCGGGAATCCCGGCCGGAACGCTGTTCCATCCCACGTTCCTCTACGAATCACTGTGGAACGTGGCTGGGGTCCTGCTGCTCATTGCGCTGGATCGCAAGTTCAAGCTCCGCCGCGGGGCCATGTTCTGGTCCTACCTCATCTGGTACGGCATCGGCCGCATCATCATGGAAACCATGCGCATCGACGCCGCAGACACCATCTACATCCTGGGCATCGGGCTGCGCGTGCACATGTGGCTGGCCATTGCCATGGTTGTCCTGGGCGCCACCGGACTGGTCTTCGTGTTCCGCAAGCTGCGCCCGCAGCCGGATCCGGGTGTCTATCTTCCTGGCCGCGAGCCCAAGGCCGAGGTCACGGAATCCGCCAAGCCCGCAGATGCCGCCAAGCCAACGGGCGCCGCGAAGCCAGCCGATCAGGAGAACGGCAGCGCCGCCAAGGACACCGGCGAGGCCGGACCCGAAGCGGGAAACAAGTAGCACCTCGGCACCCGCCGAATCCCGATCCGCGATAACCGCGCAAAGACCGGTCCCCTCCTTCCTACCTGGAAGGAGGGGACCGGTCTTTGCCGTCCGGGCGCCTGGTCACCCTGAGGGGCATCACTCGGCGTCGAAGCCCGGAGTCGGGTTCGCCGCGGGGCCCTTGTCCGGTGTTCCCCTCGGAAAGCACCCGCCGTCGCGAGGACATCCAACCCTTGATACCTGCCGCGGAGACGAGGAAGATGAAGGGATTCATATCGCATTGAGACGAAACTTTGCGGAAACTTTATTGATCCAAGTCAGCAACGGTTTGGTAGCAGGTACGAAAACTGTTGGAAACATAAGTGGGTGCAAATCCGAAACATGCCGGTGCTACTCTTTTTTCACCGTGGCAGCAGTGACGGGCGCGGAATACCCAGACTCCGCCACCCATGCTGTCGGCGACCACAATGATGTGGAAGCACCCAGTCCGCGCTCCGCCCACCAGGGGAGCGCGCGGATGACGTCCACGTATCGCAGGTGTCACCCCCCACCCCACCGCACGGCCCCCGATTCGGGGTGCCGATTAGCGAGCCCCCTAGCCTTTCCTCGGCCAGCGTCGCCCGAAGATCCAGAACCTCTGCCCACACACCGAGAAAGGGACCACTCATGAGCATGACCGGAGTCCAACTCAATGCCTCACCGCATCCAGGCGAGGAGGTTTTCTCGCCCTACACCCGGTTTGCCGATGTACCGGAAGCCCAAGGGCTCTATGACCCGGCAAACGAAAAAGACGCGTGTGGCCTGGCGGTCATCGCCACGCTGACGCAGGAGGCCAGCCACGAGATCGTGGAGCAGGCCCTCGAGGCGCTGCGCCGCCTCGAACACCGCGGTGCCGTGGGTGCCGACGCAGGCACCGGCGACGGTGCAGGCATCCTCACGCAGATCCCCGACGCATTCTTCCGCGCCGTCACCGGCATCGACCTGCCCGCCCCCGGCCGCTACGCCGCCGGCACCGCGTTCCTCCCGCAGGAACCGGCACAGCGCGCCGCCGCAGTCACCGCCCTCGAAGAGCTGGCCGCCGAGGAAGGCCTGTCCGTGCTCGGCTGGCGCGACGTCCCGGTGAACACCGAGGCCATCGGCGCCACCGCCCTGGGCTGCATGCCGCATTTCTCCCAGCTCTTCCTGGGTGCCGCCCAGGAGCACGACAAGGACCTTGACGCCCGGGTCTTCCGCATCCGCAAGCGCGCACAAAACAAGTTCGGCGTGTATTTCCCGTCGCTCTCCTCGGCCACCATGGTCTACAAGGGCATGCTCTCCACCGAGCAGCTCACCGAGTTCTACCCGGACCTGGGCGATAGCCGCTTCGCCTCGCGTCTCGGGATCGTCCACTCGCGCTTTTCCACCAATACCTTCCCCTCCTGGCCGCTGGCCCAGCCCTTCCGCACCATCGCCCACAACGGCGAGATCAACACGGTGAAGGGCAACCGCAACTGGATGCGAGCCCGCCAGTCTCAGCTCGCCTCGTCCCTGCTGGGTGAGGTCCCCGAGGAACTCTTCCCCATCTGCAGCCCCGGCGCCTCCGACTCGGCATCCTTCGACGAGGTCGCCGAACTGCTCATGCTCTCCGGGCGCCCCGTCGCCCAGGCCATCATGATGATGATCCCGGAGGCGTGGGAAAACCACGCAGCCATGGATGCCGACCGCCGCGCCTTCTACGAGTACAACTCGATGCTCATGGAGCCCTGGGACGGGCCCGCAGCCGTGTCCTTCACCGACGGCAAGCAGGTCGGAGCCGTGCTTGACCGCAACGGCTTGCGCCCGGCACGCTACTGGGTCACCACCGACGGGCTGGTGGTGTTGGCCAGCGAGGTCGGCGTCATCGACCTTGATCCGGCGCTCATCGCCGCCAAGGGCCGCGTCGCCCCGGGCAAGATGTTCCTGGTGGACACCGAAGCCGGACGCATCATCACGGATGAGGAAATCAAGTCGCAGGTTGCTGCCTCGGCGCCGTGGGCCCAGTGGGTCAACGAAAACAAGATCAGCCTGACCGACCTGCCGGACCTGGAGCACGTCAAGCACAACTCCGCCTCCGTGCAGATCCGCCAGCGCACCTTCGGCTACACCACCGAGGAGCTGCGGATCCTGTTGGCCCCCATGGCCTCCGCCGGCGCCGAGCCGCTGGGCGCCATGGGCTCCGACACCCCCGTCGCGGTTCTCTCGGACCGCTCCCGGCTGCTCTTCGACTACTTCACCCAGTCCTTCGCCCAGGTCACCAATCCGCCGCTGGACTCGATCCGCGAGGAGCTTGTCACCTCGCTGGGCACCAGCATCGGCCCGGACGGAAACCTGCTGGCCACCGGCAAGGTCGATGCCCAGCAGGTGTCCCTTGACTACCCGGTGATCACCAACGACGACCTGGCCAAGATCGCGAACATCCGCGATGCCAACGGCGCCAAGGTCGCGTTGCGCGTCCGCGGTCTCTACCGTCCCGAGGGCGGCGAGTCCGAGCTGCGCTCCCGCTTGCAGGAAATCTGCGAAAAGGTTTCCGCCGCCATCAACCGCGGCGTGAAGTTCATTGTCCTATCGGACAGGGACTCCAACGCCCAGTGGGCGCCGATCCCGTCGCTGCTGCTCACCTCCGCGGTGCACCACCACCTGCTCAAGAGCGCCAACCGCACCAAGACCTCCCTGGTCATCGAGGCCGGCGACGTACGCGAGGTGCACCACATTGCCGTGCTCGTGGGTTACGGCGCCTCCGCCATCAACCCCTACCTGGCACTGGAATCGGTCGAGGAAATGGCACTGCAGAACGAACTCGGCTCCGTGACCCCGGCCAAGGCGCAGACCAACCTGATCAAGGCGTTGGGCAAGGGCCTGCTGAAGATCATGAGCAAGATGGGCATCTCCACCGTCGCCTCATACTGCGGCGCCCAGACCTTCGAGGCGCTGGGTCTGTCCCAGCGCGTGGTCGACCAGTACTTTACCGGCACCTCCTCGCAGCTCGGAGGCGTGGGCCTTGACGTCATCGCCACCGAAACCGCGATGCGCCACGCCGGTGCCTACCCCGCCGACCTGAACCCGGAGCCGCACCGCGTGCTGGAGACCGGCGGCGAATACCAGTGGCGCCGCGAGGGCCCGCCGCACCTCTTCAACCCCGAAACGGTCTTCCGGCTGCAGCACGCAACCCGCGAACGCCGCTACGACATCTTCAAGAAGTACACCCAGGGCGTGGACGACCAGGCCAAGGGCCTGATGACGCTGCGCGGGCTGCTGGACTTCAAGCTGGACGAGCGCACGCCCATCGACATCGATGCCGTGGAGCCCGTCTCCGAGATCGTCAAGCGTTTCGCCACCGGTGCGATGAGCTACGGCTCGATCTCCGCCGAGGCGCACGAGACGCTGGCCATTGCGATGAACCGCCTGGGCGGGAAGTCCAACACCGGCGAGGGCGGCGAGGACGTGGACAGGCTGCTGGACCCCGAGCGCCGCAGCGCTGTCAAACAGATCGCCTCGGGCCGCTTCGGCGTCACCAGCATGTACCTCACGCATGCCGATGACCTGCAGATCAAGATGGCGCAGGGCGCCAAGCCCGGCGAGGGTGGCCAGCTCATGGCGCAGAAGGTCTACCCCTGGGTTGCCCGCACGCGTCACTCGACCCCCGGCGTCGGGCTGATTTCCCCGCCGCCGCACCACGACATCTATTCGATCGAGGACCTGGCCCAGCTGATCCACGACGCGAAGTGCTCCAACCCGGGTGCCCGCGTCCATGTGAAGCTGGTCTCCGAGGTCGGCATCGGCACCGTCGCGGCGGGCGTCACCAAGGCCAAGGCCGACGTGGTGCTGGTTTCCGGCCACGACGGCGGCACCGGTGCCTCCCCGCTGAACTCGCTGAAGCATGCGGGCGTGCCCTGGGAGCTTGGCCTGGCCGAGACCCAGCAGACCCTGATGCTCAACGGGCTGCGCGAACGCGTCACCGTCCAGGTCGACGGCCAGCTGAAGACCGGCCGGGACGTCGTCATCGCCGCCCTGCTGGGCGCCGAGGAATTCGGTTTTGCCACCGCACCGCTGGTGGTCGCCGGCTGCATCATGATGCGCGTCTGCCACCTGGACACCTGCCCGGTCGGCGTTGCCACGCAGAACCCGGAACTGCGCCAGCGCTTCACCGGCCAGGCCGACCACGTGGTGAACTTCTTCGAGTTCCTCGCCCAGGAAGTCCGCGAGCTGCTGGCGGAACTCGGTTTCGCGAGCCTCGAGGAAGCCATCGGCCAGGCCGAGCTGCTGGACACCCGCGCCGCCGTGGGCCACTGGAAGACCCAGGGCCTGCACCTGGAGCGGATCTTCGCCACCGCCGGTTCCAAGGAAGGTGCGCCGCGCAGGCGCACCGGGTCCCAGGACCACGGCCTGGACAAGCACTTCGACAACCAGCTCATCGCCGCGGCCGCCCCTGCCCTGGAGCGCCGCGAGCACGTTGTTCTTGACCTCCCAATCAAGAACACCGACCGCTCGGTGGGGACCATGCTGGGCCACCACGTCACCCGCACCTTCGGGATCGACGAGCTGGCACCGGGCACCATCAAGGTGACGCTGCGCGGGCATGCCGGCCAGTCGCTGGGTGCCTTCCTGCCCGCCGGCGTGGAACTGCACCTGGTCGGCGACTCCAACGACTACGTCGGCAAGGGCCTTTCCGGCGGACGGATCACCGTCCAGGCGGATGCGCGCAGCGCTTTCAACCCCGCGGAGCAGGTCATTGCCGGAAACGTCATCGGCTACGGCGCCACCAGCGGCGAGCTGTTCATCGGCGGCATGGTGGGCGAACGCTTCTGCGTGCGCAACTCCGGCGCCACCGCGGTGGTCGAGGGCATCGGAGACCACGGCTGCGAGTACATGACCGGTGGAACCGCGCTGATCCTTGGCGCCACCGGGCGCAACTTCGCCGCAGGCATGTCCGGCGGCGTGGCCTACGTCCTGGACCTGGACGTGGCGGCGCTGAACCCGCTCGCCGTGGCCAACGACGACCTGCTCCTGTCCGGTCCGGACGAAGCCGACCTTGCGTTGATCAAGGACCTGCTGACGCAGCAGGTGGAGTACACCGGTTCGGCGCTGGCAGCCAGCCTGCTGGCCGACTGGCCGGTGGCCGCCGCCCGCATCACCAAGGTGCTGCCGCGCGACTACGCAGCCGTCTCACAGGCACGCAACGATGCCGCCAATGAAGGATTCGACCCGGATTCAGCCACTGTCTGGAACCGGATTCTGGAGGTGACCCGTGGCTAATCCACGTGGATTCTTAGAGGTACGCGACCGGACAACCCCGCCAAAGCGCCCCGTGTCGGTGCGCATCATGGACTACAAGGAAGTCACCGAGCGGCAAAACGCCACGGTGCTTACCGCGCAGGCCGGACGGTGCATGGATTGCGGCATCGCGTTCTGCCACAACGGCTGCCCGCTGGGCAACCTCATCCCGGAATGGAACTCGCTGGTCCACCAGGGCCGGATGGACGATGCGGCCGAGCGCCTGCATGCCACCAACAACTTCCCGGAATTCACCGGGCGGCTGTGCCCGGCACCCTGCGAGTCCTCCTGCGTGCTGGGCATCAACCAGCCGGCCGTAACAATCAAGCAGGTCGAGGTCGAAATCGCCGACACCCTGATTGCCTCGGGCGGACTGGACCCGGTCCTTGCCGTGCGCCACACCGACATGCGCATTGCCGTGGTCGGTTCCGGCCCCGCCGGCCTGGCAGCTGCCCAGCAGCTGACCCGCGCCGGGCACACCGTCGCGGTGTACGAGCGTGACGAGAAGATCGGGGGACTGCTGCGCTACGGCATCCCCGACTTCAAGATGGGCAAGGACGTCCTGGAGACCCGCCTGGCCCAGATGGAGGCCGAGGGAACGGTGTTCCGCACCGGGGTTTCCGTGGGTACGGACATTGAGTTCGAGCAGCTGAACCGGCTCTACGACGCGGTCATCGTGGCCACCGGTGCAACCGTTCCGCGGGACCTTCCGGTTCCGGGGCGCGAGCTTTCGGGGGTCCATTTCGCCATGGACTACCTCGTGGATTCCAACGAGGTGGTTGCGGGCGAGCGCGATACGCTGCGCATCGACGCCAAGGGCAAGCACGTGGTCATCCTCGGCGGCGGCGACACCGGGGCGGACTGCCTGGGCACCGCCATACGCCAGGGCGCCGCTTCCGTGACCACCCTCGCCATCGGGGCCCAGCCCTCGATCGAGCGCCCGGGGCACCAGCCCTGGCCCATGACGCCGACCCTCTTTGAGGTCCAGTCGGCGCACGAGGAAGGCGGTGAGCGGTCGTACCTGGCCGCCACGGTCAACTTCACGGGAGAGCACGGAAGCGTGATGGGTGTTACAGTGGCAGAGACCGAATTTATTGACGGTCAGCGCCTTCCGAAGCTTGGCACGGAGCGGGTCATACCCGCCGACCTCGTCTTCCTGGCACTCGGGTTCACCGGACCCGAGACTGCCGGTCTCATGGAACAGGCCAACACCGAGTTTGATGACCGGGGCAGCGTCGCCCGTGATGGTTACTACATGACCAACACCCCCGGGGTGTTCGTGGCTGGCGACGCCGGACGCGGACAATCCCTGATTGTGTGGGCCATCGCCGAGGGACGATCCTGTGCCGCGGCGGTGGACA
The DNA here is from genome assembly GCF_045798545.1 of Paeniglutamicibacter sp. ORCA_105. NCBI lineage: Bacteria > Bacillati > Actinomycetota > Actinomycetes > Micrococcales > Micrococcaceae > Paeniglutamicibacter > Paeniglutamicibacter sp. ORCA_105. The sequence goes on from NZ_JBIXLM010000013.1 coordinate 48,121, forward strand.
AATACCTGATGGGCGAAACCCGCCTTCCAGCCCCCGTTGCACCAACGGATCGGGCTATCAGCATGTTGTGAGACGGATGCACCTCGTTATGCGGTGTTTTCCCGACCTGAGAAATGGAAAGGCAGATAGGCTAACCGTATGAGACGCGCAAAGATTGTGGCCACTTGGGGCCCGGCGATCGGCACCTACGACAAGACATTGGCAGTGCTCAAGGCGGGTGTTGACGTCGCACGCTTGAACATGAGCCACGGCGACCACTCGATGCACGCGGAGAACCTCGGCAACGTGCGGGCAGCGGCCGAGGAGCTCGGCCGGCCGGTCGGCATCTTTGCCGACCTCCAGGGCCCCAAGATCCGGCTGGGCCGTTTCGTGGGCGACGCCAAGCACATGCTGCACGTGGGGGACACCTTCACCATCGTGATCGCCGACGAGCTTGGCGACGGCACCTTCTGCTCCACGACGTTCAAGGGCTTGCCCCAGGACGTCAACGTCGGAGACGTCCTCTTGATCAACGACGGCAAGGTCGCCCTGCGCGCCACCGCCGTCGATGACGAGAAGGTCGTCACCGAGGTAGTGGTGGGCGGGGAGGTGTCCAATAACAAGGGCATCAACCTCCCCGGGGTCGCTGTCAACGTTCCCGCCTTGAGCGAGAAGGACGAGGACGACCTGCGCTGGGCCATCCGGGCCGGCGTCGACATGGTCGCCCTGTCCTTCGTGCGCAACGCCTCGGACATCCAGCGCGTGCACGAGATCATGGACGAGGAAGGCCGTCGCCTTCCGGTGATCGCGAAGATCGAGAAGCCCCAGGCTGTCGACGCGATCGAGGAAATCATCGACGCCTTCGATGCGATCATGGTTGCCCGTGGCGACCTGGGTGTGGAGCTTCCCCTCGAGGAGGTCCCGCTGGTGCAGAAGCGTGCCATTGAACTGGCCCGCCGCTGGGCCAAGCCGGTCATCGTTGCCACGCAGGTGCTCGAATCCATGATCGAGTCCCCGACGCCCACCCGCGCCGAGGCCTCCGACTGCGCCAACGCCGTCATTGACGGTGCGGATGCCGTCATGCTTTCCGGCGAAACCTCGGTGGGCGAATACCCCATCGAGACCGTCGAGACCATGTCCCGGATCATTGCCTCCACGGAAACTCACGGGTTGGACCGCATCCCGCGCCTGGGCTCGAAGCCCAAGACGCGCGGCGGTGCGATCACCCGCGCTGCCGTGGAGATCGCCGACCAGCTGGACGCCAAGTACATTGTGGCGTTCACCCAGTCCGGCGACTCGGCCCGACGCCTGTCCCGGTTGCGCCCCAAGCGCCCGGTGCTGGCGTTTACGCCGCTGCCACAGACCTACAACATCATGACCCTGATGTGGGGCATCCAGCCGCGCCTGGTGGAATACGCAGACCACACGGACAAGATGACCGCGCAGGTGGACCGCGCACTGCTGGCCGAAGGGCTTGCCGAGATCAACGACATTGTCTGCATCGCGGCCGGTTCCCCTCCAGGCCAGGCGGGCTCCACCAACTCGCTGCGCATCCACAAGGTCGGCGACCTCGCAGATGCAGGCCAGCTCGGTGACGGCAAGCCGATGCCGGCACGCGAGAAAGTCGGGCCGTGGGACTCCGAGAACGTAGCGGGCTCCGAAGCCATCTCCATCTAGTACAGGCAAGCCAAGGCCGGATTTTCATCGCGGTTCCCGTTAGGGGATCGAGGTGGGAGTCCGGCCTTCGTGCTTTGCGCCCGTATCAGTCCAGCACGGCGGCGACCGCCTCGATTTCCACGAGCTGGTGGTCGTATCCGAGGACGGTGGTGCCCATCAGGGTGCTGGGAACCTCGTGGTTTCCAAATGCGGCACGAACGACCTCCCACGCCGCCACGAGGTCCTTTTGCCTTGAGGAGGCAACCAGCACGCGCGTGGAGATGACATCGGGCAGGCCTGCTCCGGCCGCTTCCAAGGCGATTTTCATGTTCTCGATGCATTTGGCCGTCTGGGCCGCGTAGTCCCCGATTCCGGCGGTGCTTCCATCGTGGTTGAGCGGGCAAGAACCTGCCAGGAAAATCAGTCGTGCATTGGCCGGCGCCGTCGCGGCGTAGGCATATTGCGCAACATTGCTGAGCTGCTGGGAGCGAATCAAGATGACTGCGCTGGGCATCGTGGTCCTATCGGTGCGTGGGGGCGAATTGGGCGTGAACGATTCAAGCCTAACCATCGGGTGTTTCGCCGTGACAACCTCATCGTCGATGCGCAGTTTGGCCTCGAGCGCTCCTGGCTGCGGCAGGTTTCGGGCCGCGATCGCAGGACATGTCTCCAGCAGGCTCCACAGGCGTCCCGAGGAGCACCGCCGTGACGAACACCTGGGCGACGTGTTCACGCATGGCTCCGGAGCCATGCGGCGAAAGGGGGAAATGCATTTGGGATTGCATTTTTACTGAACTCCCGGCAGGAAAGGGGAGTTCGGAGGAGCCGGGCCCGGGCCAAAGAAAAAGACCCCGATCCCTTATGACATAAGGGATCGGGGTCGTCCTGTGCCCGAGGTGGGACTCGAACCCACACACCTTTCGATACTGCATTTTGAGTGCAGCGCGTCTACCATTCCGCCACTCGGGCGGGCACAATTCGAAGCAGCGAGAATAAGCGTAACTGATAATTGCTTTGCGCTGAAATCCTCGCGTCCTTGCGGTTATCCACTGTACATGCAGATAGGCTTAACGACGAAACCGAGTACTGATGATGCCCCCGGTCACGCCGGGATTGAAGGAGCACGATGAGCGACCTGCCCGAAGTTACCCGAATTGCGGCCGAACCCAACACCGGCGCACCCCGCCGCGTCATCGTAGCCGAGGACGAGACCCTGATCCGCTTGGACATTGTCGAGATACTTCGCGGGGAAGGATACGAGGTGGTTGCCGAGGCTGACAACGGCGAAAAGGCCATCGAGCTGGCTCGGGAGCACAAGCCGGACCTCGTGCTGATGGACGTCAAGATGCCGGTCATGGACGGCATCACCGCTGCCGAGACCATCGTCAAGGAACGGATTGCCCCAGTGGTGCTGTTGACCGCCTTCAGCCAAAAGGAGCTGGTGGAACGTGCCCGCGAGGCAGGTGCCATGGCCTACGTCGTCAAGCCGTTCACCCCGGCAGACCTGGTCCCCGCCATCGAGATCGCTATTTCCCGCCACGAGGAAATCCGTGCCCTTGAAAAGGAAGTCGGAGACCTCACCGAGCAGTTCGCGACCCGCAAGCTGGTCGAGCGCGCCAAGAGCCTGCTGACGACCAAGATGGGTCTGACCGAGCCGGAGGCATTCCGCTGGATCCAGAAAACCTCAATGGATCGCCGCCTGTCCATGCGTGAAGTGGCAGAGACCGTCATCGACCAGGTCAAGTAGCCGTTCCCAAGCGACGCACCATACGGGGCCGCGAGAACCACTTGATGGTTCCCACGGCCCCGTTTTCGTTGCCCCCCGGACGCCGAAATCAGGTTGCATCGATAGGCCGCACTCCAGAAGCAATGGCAGCAAGCTGTCACGACGAAAGGGCAACCGTGCCAAACCCGGATTCCCCGATGGGTGAACAATTCGAACTCTCCGGCATCATTGACGGCAACAGCCAGCGGGCCGTGGTGAACCAGATTGGTGCGTCGCTGCGCAGGCTGGTCGTCAACGGGGTTGAACTCGTCCAGGACTATCCGCAGGAGATCTCGGCCCCCTCGGCTGCCGGCATTGTGCTGGTGCCGTGGCCCAACCGGGTGGCCGGGGGTGCATGGTCCTACCGGGGACATGATGAGCAGCTTGCGATCACGGAGCCGGCCCGCGGCAACGCCATCCACGGCCTATTGCGGCATCACAGCTACCGTCAGATCGAACGCACCGAAGGCAGTGTGCTGCTGGCGGCGGTTATTTCGCCCGCGCCGGGGTACCCCTTCGAACTGGCCACGTCGGTGCACTACGAGTTGGTGGCATCCGGACTCCACGTCACCCACAGACTGGAAAACGTCGGTGACCGCCCGGCACCGGCGGCCGTGGGCGCCCACCCCTACCTGCGTCTTGGGGATACGCCGGCCGGCGACCTGAAGCTAATCGTCAACGCCGAACGGCATTTGGAAGTCGACGGCTCGATGATTCCCACCGGCGAACAGGTGCCGGTCCCCGGGACCAGGCTTGACTACCGGGACGGACGTCTGCTGAATGACGACTTCCTTGACGACACGTGGACAGGGTTGCGCTTCGAAGCCGACGGAAGCAGCAAGCACGGCCTGCAGGCACCCGACGGGAGCCGGGTGGAACTGCACATGGACGCGAATTTCGAGTTCATCCAGGTGTTCACCGCCCCGGCGTTCCCGGGTACCGGGGGACCGGTGCGTGCCGTCGCCCTGGAGCCGATGACCGCGCCGGCAAATGCCTTCAACAACGGGATGGGCCTGCGCTGGCTGGCTCCGGGCGAGACCTGGGAAGCCTCGTGGGGGATTGTGCACAGGTCCCCGCAGTCCTTCCGATGAATAATGGACTCGAGAACAGTTAAGCCGCGTGGAAGGAAACCGAAACCCGATGAAAACCCAAGGTGTAGTCCTGAGCCTGGCCGTGGCGGATGCCGGGCGTTCGCTGGCCTTTTACCGCGACGTTGTGGGTATTGAGGGCGCGAAGCCGGCCATGGGCATGGTTTGCCTGGAAATGCCGGGGATGACGATCTTCCTGGCCGAGACCGAGGCGTTCACGAAGTACTCGCGTGAAGCCATGCGCACGCCGTTGCTTCCTGTTCCTGCCACCGACGCCTTCCTTAGCTGTGCCATCAGCACCGTGGCAGAGGTCGACGACATCCTTGCCGCCGTTGCCGGATCGGCCGGGAAGTCATTTGCTCCCCATGAGATCAAGCACGTCAGTGGCCGGATGCAGTATGTTGGCACCTTTGCCGATCCCGACGGCCACCTCTGGCAGTTGGTTTGCAATCTCACCGATGTGCACGGGAACGCCGTCTAGCGACGCCCAGACTCCTCGTTATTCGAAGCGAGAGGGATCGCCCAGTCCCACGCGGGCAATGACGGCCTCGCCGCTGGAGTAGTCGACCACGGTGGTCGGCTCGATGCCGCATTCCCCCGAATCAATGACGCCTTCGACCACGTGGTCCAGCGCTTCCTTGATTTCCCATCCCTGGGTCATCGGATCCTCATCGCCCGGAAGCAACAGCGTGCTGGAGAGAATTGGCTCGCCGAGCTCCTCCAGCAAGGCGCGCACCACCGGATTATCGGGGATGCGCACGCCAATCGTTTTTTTCTTGGCATGCATGAGGCGCCGCGGCACCTCCTTGGTCGCCGGGAGGATGAACGTATAGCTGCCCGGGGTGACCGCCTTGATGTTGCGGAACACCTGGTTGTTTACCTCCACGTACTGGCCCAGCTGGGCAAAGTCCTTGCAGACCAGCGTGAAGTGGTGCTTGTCGCCGACTTGGCGAATCGTCCGGATCCGGTCCAGCGCCGCGTGGTTGCCGATCTGGGCTCCCAACGCATAGCAGGAATCGGTCGGGTAGGCGATCAGCCCGCCATCGCGTATCAGCTCCACGGCCTGTGCAATCGCACGTGGCTGCGGGTTATCGGGGTGTACGTCAAAGAATCTGGCCATTGAACGAGCTTACGGCTCCGCGCCGATTCGCGCACCAAAACACCTGAACCATCTCCATCGCTCTTCGTCATTGCCGGTGTGGGCCCGAAGGCTCCGTGCCCACACCGGGCCGGGACACGCCGCGCGTGAAGTCGCTCACGTTGAAGCGGCACTGCCCCCGCGCAGTGCCTAACCACGGGCGCCTGTGGTGTGCCGAACCCCTCCCGGGGAAATTGACTAGATCGGAGCAGGCCATATGATGAATCTGCGACTTAGGTGAACGGAACCCCAACATTGGGCAAACAATGCGGGACTTCGGAGTAGCCAGCGCGACTCGGCCCTCGCCCGCAATCCCACGATTGGTTTATACATGGATCTGACGCTTATCGTCGTCCTGGTCATTGCACTTGCCCTGTTCTTTGATTTCACCAACGGCTTCCACGACACCGCGAATGCGATGGCCACGCCGATCGCAACCGGTGCAATCAAGCCCAAGGCCGCGGTCGCGCTAGCAGCGGTCCTCAACCTTGTTGGTGCTTTCCTTTCAACAGAAGTCGCCAAGACCATCTCCGGCGGCATCATCAAGGAGGGCGGGGAGACCGGCGTGCAAATCATGCCGGCCATGATCTTCGCCGGCCTGATGGGCGCCGTCGTCTGGAACATGGTCACCTGGCTGCTGGGTCTCCCGTCCAGCTCCTCCCATGCACTCTTTGGTGGACTGATTGGTGCAGCGATCGTCGGTGCCGGCTTCGGTGCCATTGACTACAACGTGCTGATGTCCAAGGTCTTGCTCCCGGCACTGGTCGCTCCCGTGATCGCGGGAACCTCGGCGTATCTGTGCACCAAGCTTGCCTACTCGGCGACCAAGCGCCAATCCGGCCTCGCTTCCCCGAAGCGCGGAGGATTCCGCTACGGACAGATCTTCTCCTCCTCGCTCGTGGCCCTGGCACACGGCACCAACGACGCCCAGAAGACCATGGGTGTCATCACCCTGACCCTGGTGGCCTCGGGCCTGCAGGATGCAGGCACCGGCCCGCACTTCTGGGTCATCGCGACCTGTGCACTGGCCATCGCGCTGGGCACCTACATGGGCGGCTGGCGCATCATCCGCACCATGGGTTCGGGCCTGACCGACGTCAAGCCCGCCCAGGGCTTTGCCGCCGAGACCTCCACCGCCGCAGCCATCCTGACCTCTTCGCACCTGGGCTTCGCCCTGTCGACGACGCAGGTCGCCTCCGGATCCGTGATCGGTTCCGGACTGGGCCGCAAGGGAGCGGAAGTCCGTTGGGGAACAGCTGGACGCATCGCAGTGGGCTGGCTCTTCACGCTCCCCGCGGCCGGGATCATCGGCGCCGCTGCCGCCGGGCTTGCCCACTTCGGCACCGGCGGACTGGTCATCGTGACCGTTTTGGGAGTTGGCTCCCTGTTGGTGATCTGGGTCCTTTCGCGCCGTGAACTCGTGGGCCACCACAACGCGATCAGCGATGTTGATGTCTCCGGCGCGGCAGTGAACATCCCCACCAAGAAGGAGCGTCGCAAGATGGAGCGCGCCAAGATCAAGCAGGAGGTCAAGTAATGGCAATTCAGTGGGATGCATTCCTGATCGTCGCCGTCATCACGTGGGCCTCTGCGCTTTTCATCGTCGGCGCCTACTCGCTGGGCGTGCGCATGCTCGCCGTGGGCGAGGACGCCCAACGCTCCGCCATGCCGGCCAGGCTTGCGGCCTACGGCTGCTTTGCGCTGTGCGGCCTGGTCGTCATCTTCGGCATCATTCTCATCGTGCCCTCGCTCAGCGCAAGGATCCTCGGCGCCTAGGCAAAACCGCATCGCACTTTCGCCCTCCCGGAACCAATGATCCGAGAGGGCGAAAGCCGTTTAAGCCCACTGACTCGGCTTCCGGACCACACCGACCCGGTGCGGATTCCTTCGGCGGCGGGCCGTTGCGTGGTTAGGATGGGCATCATGACGCAATTTAGGTATTTCGTGGCGGCCTCGACGGATGGCTACATCGCCGATGAAAACGAACGACTCGACTGGCTCATGGACTTTGACGGATTCGCCGGGCAAGCCGAAAGCTACGATGCATTCATGCAGGAGATCGGCGCAATCGCCATGGGGGCGGACACCTATTCCTGGATGCTCAACGAAGTGCGCGACAAGTGGCCCTACGAGGGGCTTCCGGTGTGGGTCTTCGCTCACCGGGAACTGGCTGCGTTCCCGGGCGCGGACCTGACCTTTGTGCGCGGGGACGTGACCGAATGGGCGGGGGACATCGCACGCAGTGCCAACGGAAAGGACGTCTGGGTGGTGGGCGGCGGCTCGCTGGCCGGGCAATTCGTTGACGAGGGGCTCCTGGACGAGATATTGCTCTACTCCATGCCCGTCCTGCTCGGCGGCGGGCGCCCGCTCTTTGCCATGCGTGGCACCGCCAAGCTCGATCCCACGTACACGTGCGAGTATCCGGGCGGGATCCGCGAGACCAGGTTCATGGTGAAAAAATCCCCGGGCCAGGACCGCGACTACTAGGACCGCAACCCACTCGAGCGTGCCTCCAGCTCGGCCAGCCACCGCCTGGTCTCCCGGGGACGGGAGAACCGCTTGACTCGTTCGGCCCCCAGTGCGGATTCCAGCTCGCGCATCTGCCGGCGCTTCGGACCGAAGCTCTTGAGGTGCCAAAGTACGATGGAGTCCCGGTCAAGCGTCCTTCCCCAGGTCTCAAAGTTCCCGTTGCACACCGATTCGCGGTGCTTGATCCGCTTCACTGTTCGCACCAGAAGCCGATACAGCGACAGGGCGCGGGGATAATCGAGGCATACGACGAGGTCGGAGCGGCCAATGATGTCCTGGCGATAAGGCCCGTATGCCGAATCGAAGATCCACTGCGGGGCGGTGGCAGCCTCCAGCGCGAGAGCCTTCTGCTCCGACTGGTCTCGCTGCACCCAGCCCGGCAGCCACCCGAACTCGTCATCCACGTAATGCACCGGCATCCGCAGGATGCGGCCAAGATCCCGGGCGAGCGTGGTTTTGCCGCTTCCGGTGGCTCCGTGGCAGAGAATGCGTTGCGGAGCCTGGCCCGCCGCCTGATCAGCCATCAAGCAGCATGTTGGTGATGCGGGAGGTGCACAGGCGCCTTCCCGCATCATCGCTGATGACGATTTCATGGGTGGTCAGCGTGCGCCCCAGGTGGATCGGCGTGCAGACCCCGGTCACCAGGCCGGTGACCCCTGCCCTGTGGTGGGTGGCGGAAATATCCACCCCGACCGGTTTCTTTTCGCCCTTGCCATGTACCGCCGCGGCGAAGGAACCAAGGGTCTCGGCCAAGGCCACCGAGGCGCCTCCGTGAAGGATTCCTGCGACCTGCTGGTTGCCTTCCACCGGCATGGTGGCAACCACGCGGTCGCGGGTGATCTCCGTGAAGTGGATGCCCAGCTTCTCCACCAGGGTCCCCACGCCGTGGCTTGCAAGCATCGGCCACATCGCCTCGGGTACCCCGTGTTCGAAGAGCTGACGGGCAAAGGGATTGACCGGGTGCGCCCCGTTGGCGGCAAAGGTGCCAGATGTCTCGATGGCCGCTGCGTTGTCTTGAGTGAATTTATTGCCCATGCCAACTAGGCTGGCACCTGTGAGCGAATCAACCAAACTTGTGGCAACCGAACCCCAGCGCCTGCTCGTCATTGACGGGCACTCCATGGCCTTCCGTGCCTTCTATGCATTGCCGGCGGAAAACTTTGCAACCGACACCGGACAGCACACCAACGCGGTGCATGGCTTCGTGTCGATGCTGCTGACGATGATCCGCCAGCAGAAGCCCACCCACGTGGCCGTGGCGTTCGACCTGGACACCCCCACATTCCGCTCACTGGAGTACACCGAATACAAGGGCGGGCGCAACAAGACGCCCGAAGAGTTCTACGGGCAGATCGACCTGATCCAAAAGGTCATGGAAGCCATGAACATCCCCACCATCACCATGGACGGCTATGAGGCCGATGACATCATCGCCACCCTTGCCGCACAGGGCGAAGCCGCCGGCCTGGACGTGCTGGTGGTCTCCGGTGACCGTGACGCCTTCCAGCTGATCACCGAAAAAACCCTGGTGCTCTACCCCAAGAAGGGGATCTCCGACATCCCGCCGATGGACGGGGATGCCGTCGAGGCGAAGTACTTCGTACGTCCCGAACAGTATTCGGACCTCGCGGCACTGGTCGGCGAAACCGCCGACAACCTCCCGGGCGTGCCCGGGGTGGGACCGAAGACCGCCGCCAAGTGGATCAATCTTTACGGCGGGCTGCCGGGCATCCTGGAAAACATCGATGCCATCAAGGGCAAGGTCGGCGACTCGCTGCGCGAACACGTGGACAACGTCACCCGCAACCGCCGCCTGAACCACCTGCTGCGTGACCTCGAGCTGCCGGTTGCCCTCGAGGCCATGATCCTGGATCGACCCAACCGCGAGGCCGTCGAAGAACTTTTCGACGCCCTGCAGTTCAACACCCTGCGCAAGCGACTCTTCGACCTTTTCGGTGATGATCCGCAGGATGCCGCCGAGGAAGCCGAGATCCCCGCCCACGAGATGCTCGGCGACGCAGCGGCGCTCGAGGCATGGTTCGCCGCTCACGGAGCGCAGCTGCTGGGCGTGCACGCGGCCACCGTCGGGGGCGTCGGCGGCACCGACGTGGTCGGGCTGGCTTTCGCCTCCAAGGACGCCACCGCCTACGTCTCCCTCGAGGAGATTGACGGGGAAACCGAGCAGGCACTGGCCAAGGTGCTGTCCTCGGTCAGCCACTCCAAGGCCGTGCACGACTTCAAGGGCACCTACAAGATGCTCAAGAACCGCGGCCTTGAACTGGCGGGAGTCACCGACGACACCATGATCACCGCCTACCTGATCCAGCCCGACCGCCGTAGCCACGACCTGCCGGACATCGCCCAGCAGCACCTGCGCATCTCGCTGGACGATTCCAAGGCACCGGCCAGCGGCCAGCTGGCCTTGGACTTCGAGGGCCCGGATCTTGCCACCCCGGCGGTCCGCGCCGCCCACGCGGTGCGCGAGTTGAGCCAGCACCTGGCCGGCATGCTCGTGGAGCGCGGGGGAGATGCCCTGCTCAAGGAGCTCGAAATGCCGCTGTCCCTGATCCTGGCACGCATGGAAATGGCCGGCATCGCCATCGACACCACCAAGCTCGACGGCCTCTACGAAGACTTCACCGTGACCATCAACCGGGCCACCGAAGAGGCCTACGGCGCCATCGGCCACGAGGTCAACCTCTCCAGCCCCAAGCAGCTGCAAGTTGTCCTCTTCGAGGAACTCGACCTTCCCAAGACCAAGAAGATCAAGACCGGCTTCACCACCGACGCCGAGTCCCTGCAGGACCTCCTGGTCAAGACCGGGCACCCGTTCCTTGTCGCGTTGATGGCCTACCGCGACGCGACCAAGCTGCGCCAGACCGTCGAGGGCCTGCGCAAGGCCGTTGCTTCCGACGGCCGCATCCACACCACCTACGCACAGACCGTCGCTGCCACCGGGCGCCTGTCATCGCTGAACCCGAACCTGCAGAACATCCCGGTCCGTTCCGAGGAGGGCCGGCGCATCCGCGAGGTCTTCGTGGTGGGCGAGGGCTACGAGACGCTGCTGACCGCCGACTACTCGCAGATCGAAATGCGCATCATGGCGCATCTCTCCGAGGACGAGGGCCTGATCCAGGCCTACCAGGACGGCGAGGACCTGCACCGCTTCGTCGGCTCGCACGTCTTCAACGTCGAACCTGCCGAGGTCACCAACGAAATGCGCTCCAAGGTCAAGGCCATGAGCTACGGCTTGGCCTACGGCTTGAGCTCCTTCGGCCTGTCCAAGCAGCTGAAGATCTCCGTTGACGAGGCGCGCACGCTGATGAAGGACTACTTCTCGCGCTTCGGTGCGGTGCGCGACTACCTGCGCGCCGTGGTGGACCAGGCACGCAAGGACGGCTACACCGAGACCATCTTCGGGCGCCGCCGCTACCTGCCGGAGCTGGCCAGCGACAACCGCCAGCTGCGCGACATCGCCGAGCGCGCGGCGCTGAACGCCCCGATCCAGGGCTCGGCCGCCGACATCATCAAGCGGGCGATGCTCGGCGTCGAGGAAGGCCTGGCCGAAGACGGCCTGAAATCCCGCATGCTGCTGCAGGTCCATGACGAACTCGTCCTCGAGGTCGCCGCCGGCGAACTGGAAAAAGTCGAAAAGATCGTGCGGGAAAGAATGGGCGCCGCCGCGGAGCTCAAGGTGCCCCTGGATGTGCACGTGGGCATCGGCACGTCATGGCAGGACGCCGGGCACTGATGTTCCCCCGGTCCCTGCGCAGCGAGAACGTCCCGCTGGCCCGCCGTGCCGAGACCGGCGCGGCAACGGCCGCGTATGAGGCCTGGCTGAACACGGGCCGGGAGGGGTTCCACCAGCAGCCCGCCACGGCGGACCAGGTGGAACAGTTGTTCCAAGCCCACGAGGTCGATGCGCGGGTGCTCACCGGGGTCTACGACGATTCCCTGCCCGCCGATTTGGTGGACCCTCTGGTGCCGGTGGCCACCTACGCCAGTTTCGCCAAGACGCTGAACATCGGGGCGGGCCTGGTCCCCGCGCACCTGGTCACCATGGTCACGGTCCGTCCCACGCACCGCCGCCGCGGCATCCTGCGTGAACTGATGACCGGGGACCTCGCCCGGGCCAAGGCCGCGGGTTACCCCGTGGCCGCCCTGACCGCGTCCGAGGCGACGATCTACGGCAGGTTCGGCTTCGGCCGGGTCACCGAGCAGCAAACGCTGCACCTGGATGTGCGCGGGGACGTGCGCTTCCACGCAGCGGCCAGCGGATCGGTGCTGCAGGTTCCGCCGCATGCGCTGGGCCCAGTCGCCGGGCGCGTCTTCGAGGCGTTCCACGCATCCCGCCGCGGCTCGGTCGGGCGCCAGGCAGCCTATCTCCGCCATGCCACTGCACGCTGGGGCCAGGAGGGGCCGGACCCCGATCCGAAGCTGCGTGCCGCCGTGTACCTGGATGCGGCGGGGGAGATCCAGGGATACGTGACGTACGTGTTTGCCGGTTGGGATTCCAAGCCCTTCACGCTGAACGTCCGCGACCTGGTGGCCACCACCGAGGTGGCCCGGCGCGAGATCTTCCGTTTCCTGTCCAGCGTCGATTTGATCGAGCGCATCAGCCATCCCTTCGCCGCCGCAAACGACCCGCTGGGCTGGGCGCTGGAGGACCCCTCGCGGGTCAGCTACACCGGACGCGAACACTGCCTGTGGGTGCGCGTGCTGGACGTCCCCGCGGCTTTCACCGCGCGGGAGTACCGCGGATCCGGGACCTTCACGTTGCGCGTCGCCGACCCGCAGGGCCTGGTTGCCGGGTCCTACGCCTTTGCGATCCGCGACGGGCGGGCGAAGATCACCGAACTGGACGAGGACGGACCGGCCGACTTCTCCTGCGGTGCAGTTGCCCTGGGCCCGCTGCTGCTCGGCGCCTGCGGGATCGGGGACCTGGTCTCCGCCGGGCTGCTGGAACCCACCGAACGCGCCCGGCCGGTGGAACCGGCCGCATTGTCCGAACTGCTGGATCTGCCGGGCGTACCCCACGCCATCAACGGATTCTAGCTCCACGCCAACGCCTGCCCTGCCCCCCGACACCAGGAAGCAAACGCCACGATCATGAGTGAAGATGCCACGATTCGCATTGAAAGATTCGAGCCCGAGCTCGTCGACGGTGCACCGTCCGCTGCGACCGTCGAATTCCTGAAGGCGGTCAGCCGCGGATTCCATGAATCCCAGTTGGATGCCGACGAGTTGCAGATCCTGGCGGGGCTGGAAATCGCCGACAACACCACGTTCACCGCCGTCTACGACGACTCTGCGGTGCAGCCCTCGCTGCACGCAGCGGCTCCCGTCGCCACCTACGCCGCCTTCCCCGGAACGCTGAACATCGGTGGGGGAAACCTGATGCCGGTGCACCAGATCACCTCGGTCACCGTCAGTCCCACGCACCGTCGCCGCGGCCTGCTGCGCCGGATGATCACCCTCGACCTGTCCACGGCCCGCGAGTCGGGCGCGGTGTTTGCGGCGCTGACCGCCTCCGAAGCCACCATCTACGGCCGCTTCGGCTTCGGCCGCGCCACCCAGCGTGCCCGCTACACGCTCAAGACCCGGCAGGGCGCGTCGCTGCGCGTCGAGCCTGAGGGCAGCGTCGTTGCCGTTGCCCCGGAGGAGCTGAAGAAGTACGCCCCTGCCATCTTTGCCGCGGCCCACGCCCACACCCTTGGTTCCATCAGCGCCACCCAGTTCGACGTGGGCCAGGCCGCTGGCCAGTGGGAGGACTACGACTCGCTCAAGCCGGTCAAGAACCTGCGTGCAGCCCTGCACCTGGACGCGGAAGGCAAGCCCGACGGATTCATGAGCTACCTGTTTTCCGGGTGGAAGGTCGACCCGCCCACCATGGATATCGGCCAGATGTGCACCGCGTCGGGTGCCGCCCGCCGCGAGCTGGTTGCCTACCTCGGTGCCCACGACCTGGTGGAAAAGATCACCGGACGCGGACCCGTCGATGACGTGTTGCCGACAGCGCTGGAAAACGCGCGTGCCTACAAGGCCACCGCGCTCGGGGACCACCTGTGGCTGCGGATCCTGGACCTGGAGACCGCGCTGGCGGCGCGCACCTACGCCGGCGACGGCCACATCCGGCTGCGCGTGCACGATTCCCTGGGCATGGCCGATGGAACCTGGGAACTGCGCGTCGAGGATTTGACGGCCGACGTGCGCCGGCTCCCGGACGATGGTGAACCAGAGGTGAGCGTGGATGTCCGCGACCTTGCCTCGCTTTACCTCGGCGGGTTCAGCGCGGCGCACCTGGCCCAGGCCGGTGTGCTCAAGATCCATGTTCCCGGTGCCGTCCGGACCCTCGATTCCCTGTTCGCCACCTCGACGATTCCCTACTGCCAGGCGGATTTCTAGATATATGACCAACCTGGTTTCCAATGACCCCCAAGTGGGTCGCCGCACCATGCTCGCTGCACTTGTCGGGATGGGCACTTCCTTCCTGGCCTCATGCGCCGTTGACCCGGAATCCCTGCCCGGAACCGGCCCCGCGCCTGCTGCTTCCCCCTCCGCTTCGGCGCCCGGCCCGGCCCCGGCCCCGGTGCGGAGCTCTCCCATGGCCGTGCCCAGCCGGAAAGCGATGGTTTCCGCCTTTGCAGGGAAACCAGCGGGCTCGTTCGGGCTGGAGGCCCATGGCATCCAACTTGACCTTCCCGCTGCGGCGCGCGGCGCTGCCCTCACCTTCGACGCCTGCGGGGGACTCCATGGCGAAGGCTACGACGCCAGGCTGATCCAGGAGCTGCGTGCGCATCGCGCTCCCGCCACGCTTTTCGTCAATCGCCGGTGGGCCGCAGCCAACATATCGCTGATGCGCGAACTCGCTGCGGACCCGCTCTTTGAAATAGCCAACCACGGCACCTCGCACGCCCCCTGGGCAGCAGGGGCCAGGCCGCGTACGGGATCCGCGGTACCGCCTCCATCGCCGAAGCATACGACGAGGTCATGGGCAACCAGCACTATCTGGCCGACACCTTCGGGATCCACGCCAGGTTCTTCCGTTCCGGCACCGCCCACATGGACGTTCTGGGTGCCGCCATGTGCCGGGAACTGCGCGTTGTCCCGATGAACTTCACCGTCAATCTGGATGCCGGCGCAACGTTCCCCGCCTCCGGCGTCGCGGCCCAAACCGCATTGTTGGGAGCCCATGACGTGGGGATCGGCCATTTCAACCGCCCGTCCTCCGGCACTGCGGCGGGCGTTGCCAAGGCTCTGCCGCGCCTACTGGATTCCCTGGAATCCAGTAAATTGCGCCTCATGAAGCTTTCCGAGGCCTTCGCCTGACACGGGACCGGGTCGACTTGACAAGAACGTGGGTTCCCGTTTTGACCCTGCGGGTCCGGAGGAATAGACTGAGGGGGCGTGTTTCGGCTACTGCCGTGCCCGCACCCATTCTAAATTCGGAATATGCCGGGACTTCCGGCTGACCGACTCACACAGACTATCCACATCGGAGTCCCTACTACATGACCATCACCTCCAACGAGAAGACCAGTGCCCCGGTCGTTGCAATCAACGACATTGGCTCTGCTGAAGACTTCCTCGCTGCCGTCGACGCCACCATCAAGTACTTCAACGATGGCGACCTCGTCGAAGGCATCGTCGTCAAGGTTGACCGCGACGAAGTTCTGCTCGACATCGGTTACAAGACCGAAGGTGTCATTCCTTCCCGCGAACTTTCCATCAAGCACGATGTTGACCCGGGCGACGTTGTCGCCGTTGGTGACAACGTCGAGGCCCTCGTCCTCACCAAGGAGGACAAGGAAGGTCGTTTGATCCTGTCCAAGAAGCGTGCTCAGTACGAGCGTGCCTGGGGCGACATCGAAAAGATCAAGGAAGAAGACGGCGTCGTTACCGGCACCGTCATCGAGGTGGTCAAGGGCGGCCTTATCCTCGACATCGGCCTGCGCGGCTTCCTGCCGGCATCGCTCGTCGAAATGCGCCGTGTGCGCGATCTGGCTCCGTACATCGGCCAGGAAATCGAAGCCAAGATCATCGAGCTGGACAAGAACCGCAACAACGTTGTTCTTTCCCGCCGTGCCTGGCTCGAGCAGACCCAGTCCGAGGTTCGCTCCACGTTCCTCAACAAGCTGGAAAAGGGCCAGGTTCGTCCCGGCGTCGTTTCCTCCATCGTCAACTTCGGTGCATTCGTGGACCTTGGCGGCGTAGACGGCCTCGTCCACGTTTCCGAGCTGTCCTGGAAGCACATCGACCACCCGTCCGAGGTTGTCGAAGTTGGCCAGGAAGTCACCGTCGAGGTTCTCGAGGTCGACCTGGACCGCGAGCGTGTTTCGCTCTCGCTCAAGGCCACCCAGGAAGATCCGTGGCAGACCTTCGCCCGGACCCACGCTTTGGGTCAGGTTGTTCCGGGTAAGGTCACCAAGCTTGTTCCGTTCGGTGCATTCGTGCGCGTCGAAGACGGAATCGAAGGCCTCGTGCACATCTCCGAGCTGGCCGTGCGCCACGTGGAGCTTGCAGAGCAGGTCGTCTCCGTTGGCGACGAACTGTTCGTCAAGGTCATCGACATCGATCTCGAGCGTCGCCGCATCTCGCTGTCCCTCAAGCAGGCCAACGAGGGCGTCGATCCGGAAGGTGCCGAATTCGATCCGGCTCTCTACGGCATGGCCGCAGAGTACGACGAAGAGGGCAACTACAAGTACCCGGAGGGCTTCGATCCGGAGACCAACGAGTGGCTCGAAGGCTTCGAGACCCAGCGTTCGGCTTGGGAGCAGCAGTACGCTGACGCCCAGACCCGCTGGGAAGCCCACAAGAAGCAGGTTGCACAGCACCTTGCCGACGACGCTGCAGCAGAATCGGCTCCGGCCGAGTCCGCTTCCTCGTCCTACTCCTCGGATGCTCCGGCAACCGAGGCAGGTACCCTGGCATCCGACGAGGCCCTCGCCGCACTGCGCGAGAAGCTTGCCGGTTCCTAAGGAACGAACTTTTGATGGATCACTGATCCACCTGAAGTAGACGACAAGAACCCCCGCTCCAGCAATGGAGCGGGGGTTCTTGCCATTTTCCGGTGACTTGGGCGGTTTGGCTCCCCGGAGGTCGCGGAATCGCCCGAGGCGGCCAGGGTTCCGCATCGCGGTTCCCGGCGTCTCCAGGCCCATCTGCGCTACTGGATGTCGCTATCCGGCGGGTTGATGCGGAACTGCCGTTCCGGGTCGACGGATTGCACGCCTTCCAACCCGGCCAGCGTCGTGCGCTTGGATTCCTCGGCCCGGCCGATAATCTGGCCGAGCGTGCCGAGCACCCTTTCGACCGTCATGCCTGCCGATTCGAGCTGCCCGGTGACTTCCTTCACCCGGCCCAGGTACTGGCTCTGCACGGTGACGATGTAGCCGACGGTTTCCGCGGGCTGTTGCCCCGGGTCATCACCCATGGCCGTAAAAGCTTTCAGATGCGTCATCCTCCGCCGAAGGTTCACGGGACACCGGTTCGGACACCGGTTCGGGCGCCGGAGCAGGTGCCTGCTCCCGGGCCGGTGGCGGAGCTTGCGCCAGGCCCGCCCCGACGTCGACGGAGAATTGTTCGAGCCGTTCGGACTCCTGGACGAGTTCCGCCCAGAGTTCCCTGCCCCGGTAACCGGTGGCCTCGGACAGGAGCGCCGCAACGCCGGCAACATGCGGGGTAGCCATCGACGTGCCGCTGATGGTGTTGTACCGCTGGGCACCGGGCCAGGAGGAATAGACCTTCACTCCGGGACCGGAGACATCGACCTGGCCACCTCGGCCCGGCAGCGTGCGGGCCGAGAAGTCGGCGACGAGCAGGTTTTCGTCAAGTGCGGCGACGGACAGGATATAGGGGCTGTTGGCCGGTGCGCCGACGAATCCCGGGTTGCCCGCCGACCGACGGGCGTTGTTGCCGGCCGCGGCGACGATGAGGGTCCCGCGCTCCAGGGCACGGTGGCCGGCGGCGACATAGGGCGGGTGGACCTCCCGCACGTCGGCCCCCAGCGACATCGAGATGATGTGGCAGTCGTTTTGCAGGGCCCAGTCGATGCCGGCGAGGATCCCGGTATCGGAACCCGAACCCTCGTTGCTGAGCACCTTGCCGGCGAAGATGGAAGCCTCCGGGGCCACGCCGTAGGCCCTGGCTCCCGGCAACGGGCGCGGTCCGCAGGCGGTTCCGATGCAGTGGGTGCCGTGGCCGTGCCCGTCGTGGGAATCCTCGCCCTCGATGAAGGACATGGTGGTGACGTCGCGTCCGGCGAAATCCGGGTGTCCGGCGTCAAAACCGGTGTCCAGCACCGCAACGCGAATGCCCCGTCCGGTGTAGCCGGACTCCTGGGCGCGCACCGCCTGCAGGCCCCAGGTCAGTTCGTCGTTGTCCGCGAAGGGCGGTCCCGCAGCAATGCCCGGCTCCGGGGCCGGGCTCGAGAGGATGTGGTACATCAGTTCCGGGACGATCCTCAGCGGCATGTTGCGCGAATCGCAGCGGGCCTGCAGTTCACCGAGCTGGGCTGATTCCCCGCCCACGACAGCCACCCCGAGGCGCGGGAAGTAGGTGTCCAGCGAGAAGCCCTCCCGTTCCAGCATGGTCGGCACCTCCTCCTGGAGCGTGCGGGCGCCGAACCTCTCCCCGGCGGAGGGGTGCGGGTCGGCAAAGACGACCACGTACCGTCCGGGGACGGGAACGGCGGCGTTGGCTGTGGGGGATTCGTCGGAAATGATCAAGGCTTGCTCCTCAATGCGGGGGGTGCGTTGCCGTCCGGCGGTGGCCGTCACGACAACCCTGGGATGGTTCTCCTGCGTGACAAGTTTCTAGCACCCTACAGCCCGGAAGGGGGCCTTGGGTAGGGCAAACGGTTCAGTCGTTCAACACCACGGGGCGGAACCCGACCTCCTCTGAGCGTTCCAGCGAGAAATCCTGGTTGGGGTAGTCCAGCGAGGCAAAGTAGGCGTTGGTGTGCGCGATGATCTGGTCCCCGGTCAGGCTCTGTCCCTCGAAGGTCGCGGCCCCTGTCGTGTGGGCATCCCGCACCACCGTGACGTCGTAGCCCATGGCCGCCGCGCGCCCGGCCGTGGTGCGCAGGGAGTAATCCGATTGCGCGCCGCAGACCACCAGTCGCCCCACGTCCCCGGCGATCAGGGAGGCGTGCAGCCCGGTGCCGGTGAAGGCATCGCGGTACGACTTGTGGATCCGGTGCTCCCCGTCCAGCGGCTCCAGCGGGGCGACCATCCGCCACGGCGTCGAGTGGCGCTCGAATTCGCGTTCATCCTGCACCCAGTACACGGGGGTGCCGGTGTCGCGGGCCCGGGCCAGGAGGTCCTGGATGCGGGAGATGACCTTCTTGGGGTGCACGCAGTATTCCATCACGCCGTTTTGCATGTTGATGATGACCAGTGCGGTTTTCGTTCCTTCGAGTGACTCGTCCATGGAAGCAGTATTGCACCCCCTGGCGGACGCGGGTGAAGGCGCGCCCGCGGAATGGCCGTGCCCGCCCCACTGTTGCGCGGTGTCGGCCGGGACTAGAATTTGCCCCATGAACGAGCCGCATACCATCGCGGTCGTCGTTGCCCATCCCGACGACGATGCGTATGGTTGCGCGGGTTCCATTGCCATGCACGAACACGACCCCGGATTCCGGTTTGTGCTGGTGCTGGCGACCGACGGGGCTGCCGGGCAAATCTCAGCCGGCGTGCCGGTGACCCCGGGAACCCTCGGCGCCTGGCGGCGGGAGGAAAGCGCCAACGCGTGGCGTGCCCACGGCACCATCCCGGTGCGCCACGAATGGCTGGGCTACGACGATGGGCGTCTGGCGGAGGTCGACTTCGAGGAACTGGTCGCGCGGGTCCACACGATCCTGTTGCAGGAACGGCCGCAGGTGGTGGCGACCTTCGGTCCGGACGGGATCACCGGGCATCGCGACCACATCGCCATCGGGGCCGCCACCGACGAGGCGTTCAGGCGTGCCCGCGAGGTCCCGGGGCCCGGACTGCGACGCCTGGTCCATGGCGCCATCCGCGCCTCGGTCTTTGAACGGTGGAACACCGTGCGCCGGCGCACCGGTGCCGTGGCGTGGGATCCCACGCTCGAATACCACCTGCGCCCGGTCCCGGACGAGTCCATCGACATCGAGGTCGACACCTCCACGGTGTCCTGGCGCGTGGTCGCCGGGCTGCTGGAACACCGCAGCCAGCGGGACGTGCTGATGGACCCGGGAGTGACCGTCGGCCGGTGGCAGCGCGTGGTTTCGCGCGAGCCCTCGGTCATGGCCTGGCCGGGCCGCGCCGCCGGGGAACCGCTGCTCACAGACCTCTTCCAGGGCCTCTGAGCCGCCGCGTTCACGGCCCGGACGGAGCCCTACCTCTTCGTCGACGCCGTCACGGTGAACTTCGGGTTCCTCGCGACTTGGCGGGTGGGCCCCACCAGCTTTTCCAGCTGCCCGCGGTAGCCCAGGTGCGAATTCCAGACGCACCACAGCTCCCCGCCGGGCGCCAGCACCCGTCCGGCATCGGCAATCAGCTTCAGGGCGATCCCCGCATGCACGGTGTTGCCCATGTGGAAGGGCGGGTTCAGGACCACCAAGGACTCGGAGGCGTCTGGCAGCGAGGCCAACGCGTCGTCCTGCACCGCGGTGATCCGGTCGGCGAGGTCGTTGGCGGCCGCGGTGGCGCGCGTGGAGGCCACGGCCGAGGCCGAGTGGTCGGAGGCACGCACCGTGAGGCCCGGATGCCCCAGGGCCAAAAACGCGGCAATGGTCCCGTTGCCGCAGCCCAGGTCCACGGCATGCTGCGCGTCGCCCGGTAGCGTCAGGTGCTCGAGCAGGAAGCGGGTCCCGGGATCCAGCTTGGCCCCGCCAAAGGTCTGCGCGTAGGCGCGCACCTGCAGCGGTTCGGGCAACCCCAGGGCGTGGACGGCCTGCAGCGGAAAGCGCGCTGCGGGGCGCTGGGCCGCCGGGCGGACAGCGGTGGCGGTGAGCACCCGGGACTTTTGGCGTCCCAGCGAGGCCGTGACCGAGGCGAAGTAGCGTCCCAGCACCTCGTTCATGGACAGGCTCATGTGCTTGATGCGCCCGGTGGCCATCACCGTGACGTCCGCCGCGGCATATTCTGCGACGAAGGCGAGCATCTCCTCCAGCGCGTCCAGTGACCGGGGCAATGCCACCAGCACCAGCGCGGCGCCTTCAAGCAGCTCGCGGCCCAGGGGCAGGTGCCGGTATTCACCGGTGAGTTCCGGCAGCAGGGTGTGGGCATTGGCGTCGATGGCGCGGACGCCGGAGAGTGCGTCCTGGTGCACGCGCAGCCCGCGCATCCCGGCCTCCAGCGCCCCGAGCACCAGGGCGCCGTAGTGGTCGCCCAGGACCACCACCCGGCCCGGCTCGCCCGGCCATCCGGCCTCGGCCGCCAGATCCAGCAGCAGCCTGTCCGCTGCATCGACGGCCTGTAGGTTCTCCGCCTCCACGTCGGGCCAGCGGCGCAACTTGTCGAAGTCAAGGCTCATCGGACGTCCACCCATTCGGTTCCAAGGTCTGTTGCGGTGCTGGCCCCGGCACTGAGGCTGGCCAGCCGGTCGGCGAACGCCGCGAGGACCGGCGCCTGGTCATTGAGTGCCACCCGCAGCGTGGCAAGCCGTGGCCCGTAGTCGGTGCCCAGGACCTGGACGCCGCCGGCCCGCAGGTCGTTTTCCAGCCGGCCGGCCGCGGCGTAGTCGGCGTCGACGCCCAGGATCCGCAGGCGTTCGCGGCGCAGCAGCGGGGCAGCGTCCAGCGCCGTGGACACCGACTCGGAATAGGCGCGCACCAGACCTCCGGCGCCCAGCAGGATCCCGCCGAAGTAGCGCACCACAACTGCGGCGATGTCGGACAGGTCGGTGGTCCCGGGCGCGGTCTCCCGCTTGGCCAGCGCGTCGAGCATCGGAATGCCGGCGGTGCCCGATGGCTCGCCGTCGTCGTTGCTGCGCATCGCGGTGCGGTCGGGGCCCAGGATGAAGGCGCTGCAATGGTGGCGTGCGTCGAAGTGCTTCTTGCGCAGCTCGGCGACCAGGGCGCGGGCAGCTGCCTCGGAATCGACCCGGCGCAGGTAGGTGATGAAGCGCGAGCGCTTGATCTCCAGCTCGGCCGCGAAGTCGCCGTCCACCGTCGTGTAGGCCGTCGCCACCGAATCATTGTCCATTACCTGATCAGTCTAGTGTTTTGCGCCTCCGCGTGCCCGCCGCGCCTCGGTATGCTGGGACACATGCTCAATGTGGGACTCACCGGCGGGATAGCCGCCGGAAAATCGGCAGTCGCCCGGCAGCTTGCCGAACTCGGGGCCGTGCTCATCGACGCCGACGCCATCGCCCGCTCCGTGGTGAACCCCGGAAGCCCGGGCCTGGCGGAGGTCGCCGAGGCCTTCGGCCCCGGAATGCTCACGAAAGCCGGTGAGCTGGACCGTCCGGCGCTGGGGGCACTGGTCTTTGCCGACGCGACCGCCAGGGAAAAACTGAACTCCATCGTCCACCCGCGCGTGCGGGCCGAGGCCGCCCGGCAACGCGCCGCGGCGCCTCCGGACGCGGTCATCGTCCAGGACATCCCGCTGCTGGTGGAAACCGGGCAGGGAAGCGACTTCGACCTGGTCATCGTGGTCGCCGCGCCGTTGGACGAACGCCTGCGCCGCATGGTCAGGGACCGCGGAATGGACGAGGCAGATGCCCGCGCCCGGATTGACGCGCAGGCCACCGACGCGCAGCGCGCGGCCGTCGCCGACATCGTCATCAACAACTCCGGCTCGCTCGCGCAGCTGCGCCAACAAGTCACAGAGATCTGGGAGAAGAACATTGCCCCATCCATCAGCCGTGCCCGCTGAGCACCCCGCGGACCCCGTGAACGACGGGAACTCGCGGGCCAGGGAGGAACTTGCGGCGCTGCTTGCCGCCGAATCCGCCAAGGCCCGCACCGAAATGCGCGTCGTCCGCGGACTCTGGGCCTTGGCGTTTATCGCCCTGGCCGGTGCCCTGGTGCTCTGGCTCTTCTTCGGCGGGCGCGAGCAGTTCGTCTCCCGGGACTCCGGCTACGACGCGCAGGTGCTGCTCCCGGCCTGGCTCGCCCTTGCGGGGCTCCTTTCCGCCACCGGCGCCACCATCGTGTTCATGATCCGGTTGATGCGCGGCGCGCTGGGCAACATCGTGGAGCGGCAGGCCCGCAAGTGAGGACCTCGATGGTCGCCGAATCCTTCCTCCGGCACGCACCTGCCGACGGCTCGGCCCCGCAGCTTCTCAGCATCCAGCGTGACCCCGAACGCGCAGCGACGCTGGAAGGCACCACCGGATCGGTCCAGCTGCGCTACCACTCGCTGCAGCTGGTCCCCGTTGACCTTGTCGACGACCTGCCCGGGATCTGGCTTGCCCTGCTGGAAGCCGTCGAGGGCTATCTGGCCGACGGGAGCTCGGAGGTTCCCTACCCGTCGATCGATGCGAACATCCTGCTGACGGGAACCGGGAGCATTGCCAAGTTCACCGTCGGGAAGGTTCGCCACATCGTGGATGCCGGCGAGCTTGTCGAAGGCATCCTGGGCGGGGCGGCCGACTACTTCGGCTTCGCCTCCGGCGCGCAGGACGCGCCGATCGCCCGCATCGGCCGGCTGCGTACCAGGGCCGCCGCTGCCGGCCTTTCAGCCTGAGGCGAGCGCGCGGGCAAAGCGGGGGTGCCAGGGCGTAGCCTAGATACATGAGTCTTGCGCAGCAGATCAACCGCGTCGTCGCCCCCTTCGAGGTCATCAGCGAGTTCAAGCCCGCCGGAGACCAGCCAACCGCCATCAAGGAGCTGTCCACCCGCATCAACGCCGGGGAAAAGGACGTGGTCCTGCTGGGTGCCACCGGCACCGGCAAGTCCGCGACGACCGCCTGGCTCATCGAGCAGGTGCAGCGCCCCACGCTGGTGATGGTGCAGAACAAGACCCTCGCCGCGCAGCTGGCCAACGAGTTCCGCGAGCTTTTGCCCAACAACGCCGTGGAGTACTTCGTCTCCTACTACGACTACTACCAGCCCGAGGCCTACGTCCCGCAGACCGACACCTTCATCGAGAAGGACTCCTCGATCAACGAGGAGGTCGAGCGGCTGCGCCACTCGGCCACCAACGCGCTGCTGACCCGGCGCGACGTCATCGTGGTCGCCACGGTCTCCTGCATCTACGGACTGGGCACCCCGGAGGAATACGTCGCCGGCATGGTCACCCTGAAAAAGGGCATGGAACTGAACCGCGATACGCTGCTGCGCAAGTTCGTCTCCATGCAATACGCCCGCAACGACATGGACTTCCACCGCGGCACCTTCCGGGTGCGCGGGGACACCGTGGAGATCATCCCGATGTACGAGGAGCAGGCGCTGCGCATCGAGTTCTTCGGCGACGAGATCGAGTCGATCCACACGCTGCACCCGGTCACGGGCGAGGTGATCCGCGAGGAAAACGAGATGTACGTGTTCCCGGCCAGCCACTACGTGGCGGGTGCCGACCGGATGAACCGCGCCATCAAGGACATCGAGGACGAGCTGCAGCAGCGCCTGTCCACCCTGGAGAACCAGAACAAGTTGGTGGAGGCCCAGCGGCTGCGCATGCGCACCACCTACGACCTGGAGATGATGGAGCAGATGGGGTTCTGCAACGGCATCGAGAACTACTCCCGGCACATCGACGACCGTGCCGCGGGCACCGCCCCGCACTGCCTCATCGACTACTTCCCCGACGACTTCCTGCTGGTCATCGACGAATCCCACGTCACCGTCCCGCAGATCGGCGCCATGTACGAGGGCGATATGTCGCGCAAGCGCACCCTGGTGGAGCACGGCTTCCGGCTCCCATCGGCCATGGACAACCGACCGCTGAAGTGGGACGAGTTCCTCGAGCGCATCGGCCAGACCGTGTACCTCTCGGCGACCCCCGGCAAATACGAACTCGGCAAGGCCGACGGCGTGGTCCAGCAGATCATCCGCCCCACGGGCCTGATCGACCCCGAGATCATCGTCAAGCCCACCAAGGGCCAGATCGATGACCTGCTTGACGAGATCCGCGCCCGCGTCGAACGCAACGAGCGCATCCTGGTCACCACGCTGACCAAGCGCATGGCCGAGGACCTCACCGACTACTTCACCGAACACGGGGTGAAGGTCCAGTACCTGCACTCCGACGTTGACACGCTGCGCCGCGTGGAGTTGCTGCGCGAGCTGCGCATGGGCCTGTTCGACGTGCTGGTGGGCATCAACCTGCTGCGCGAGGGCCTTGACCTGCCAGAGGTCTCGCTCGTGGCGATCCTGGACGCGGACAAGCAGGGCTTCCTGCGCTCGGCGACCTCGCTGATCCAGACCATCGGGCGCGCCGCGCGAAACGTCGACGGCCAGGTGCACATGTATGCGGACAAGATCACCGACGCCATGGCCCAGGCGATCGAGGAGACCAACCGGCGCCGCGAGGTGCAGCAGAAGTACAACAAGGACCACGGCGTGGATCCGCAGCCGTTGCGTAAGAAGATCGCCGACATCACCGATTCGCTGGCCCGCGAGGACGCCGACACCCAGGAACTGCTGAACAACCAGCGCCTGGCCAAGACCGCCAAGCGCTCCAGCGCCGGCACCAAGAAGGCCCACGAGACGGTGCGGGCCGACGGGCTGGCGGCGGCCCCGGCGGAGAACTTGGTGGACATGATCGAGCAGATGACCGAGCAAATGCACGCGGCCGCCGCGGAGCTGCATTTCGAGGTCGCCGCCCGGTTGCGCGACGAGGTCTCCGAACTGAAGAAGGAATTGCGCCAGATGAAGAACGCGGGCCACGCGTAGGTCAGCCGGCCGATCCTTCCGGCGCCGGCACGACAAGAACCTCCCCGGTGGTCAAAGCCCGGGGAGGTTCATTTCGTACCGGCAGCAATGCCGCGCGGATCAATAATTTCAGGCCAGGTCATACTCGCGGTACGCGTGCCCGTCGAGGGCATGTATGACGATATGGGCCGGATGCGTTGCCGCTTCCTCATGGGCAGCCTTTACTGCCTCTTTTACCGTGTGGAAGTGCACGTGCTTGCGAGTGTGGCTTTTGTGCAGATCCCACTTCTTGTCGTCCTCGCCCTCAACGGGCATCACGTGGAATACCCACGGGTTGACTACTTTTTTATCATCCAGTGCTGTGGACATGACATCCTCCTGGCGGTTGTTTCAGTCCTCCTGGCGGGGCTTCGCCAAATGTATCGCTTGGCCAAGGCGCAAGCCCTCCCCATTCAGTGCACACCTGCAATCAAGCAAAAGCAATATCGGCTGCTCACAAACCCGTACCCAGAGTTGGTTTGGCTCGAAGTGCTCCACCGTTACCGGTGTCGGCTCCGTGTCGGCACCCCGGGTGGGGCCCCGGGTCATTCACGTGCCTGAAACATGTTTGCGTTAGACTTGTCCAAGCGTAGGGGAGTATCCCAATTGTGCTGTGATCGTCAACACGCGGGGCAATGATGCCCCGCCGGGCGCAGCGGCCGACCCAATCTGAATGGGCGGCGGAGAGACTTGCGGTAATTCCACGTACCCCGTTTTGAAAGGCCCCACATTGGGAAACCACGGCTTGTCACTGCAGTTTGAGATTATTTCTCTTTCCGCATTGTGCATCATTCTTCTGCTTGACCTGCTTTATGTGGTCAAGAAACCACACGAACCCTCGATGAAGGAATCCGGCCTGTGGGTCGGTTTCTATGTCACCCTGGCCCTGATCTTCGGCGCCATTGTCTGGTGGCAGGCGGGCCCGGACATCGGCCAGCAATTCATTGCCGGTTGGGTGACTGAATACTCGCTGAGCATCGACAACCTCTTCGTGTTCATCATCATCATGGCCCGCTTCTCGGTGCCGCGTAAATACCAGCAGGAAGTGTTGATGTTCGGCATCATCATCGCCCTGATCCTGCGCGGCATCTTCATCATTCTCGGTGCAGCTGTCATCGAAAACTACTCGTGGGTCTTCTACATCTTCGGTGCGTTCCTGCTCTGGACCGCCTGGAAGCAGGCCACCGACAAGGGCGAGGACGAGTCGGACGGCGCCAACAACGGCCTGGTTTACAAGATGACCAAGAACCTGCCGATCTCCAAGGAATACGACGGCAACAAGCTGCGCACCGTCGTCGACGGCAAGAAGATGTTCACCCCGATGGTCATGGTCTTCGTGACGATCGGCATGACCGACCTGCTCTTCGCCGTGGACTCGATCCCGGCCATCTTCGGCCTGACCCAGTCGCCGTTCATCGTCTTCACCGCGAACCTGTTCGCGCTGATGGGCCTGCGCCAGCTGTACTTCCTGCTCGGTGGCCTGATGGACCGCCTGATCTACCTCAAGCACGCGCTGTCGATCATCCTGGCCTTCATCGGCGTCAAGCTGGTCTTCCACGCGATGCACGTCAACGAGCTCTCCTTCATCAACGGTGGCCGTCACATAGAGTGGGTTCCGGATATCTCGATCACCGTCTCGCTGGTGGTCATCCTGGGCACCATCGTGATTGCCACGGCCGCCTCGCTGCTTTCCCCGGCCGGCCGCCGCGCCGCCGAGGAGCACAAGGCAACCAAGGCAGCTAAGGCAGTAGAAGAAGCCAACAACGACTCCAAGTAGTCGCCAGGCACAGGCGGGGTCCGTTTCCTTCGGGAGGCGGGCCCCGCAGCTCTTTAACCCCCCTTACGTTGCTAGACTGCCGAGGGTGACTGTATCCCGGAAAACCCTGCTCATCCCCGAGTCAACGCGCACCAGGGCGCAGCGCCGCGTGGTCTTCACGCTCTCCGCCTCCCAGCTGCTGTCCGGCGTGGGAAACGGCGCGGGGCTGGCCATCGGATCGCTCATGGCCGTGGAGCTGACCGGGTCCAACGCCTTCGCCGGTGCGGCGACCACGGCGATCTCTGTCGCCGGGGCGCTCAGTGCGCTGCCGCTGGCGGCCCTCGCGGTGAAGCGCGGCCGCCGCGTGGCGCTGTCCTTCGGCTACTTCCTGGCCGGGCTGGGTGCCATCGGCATGATGCTGGCCCCGGTGCTGGAGAGCTTCGCGGTGCTGATGCTCGGGGCTGCGCTGCTGGGCGTGGGCAGCGCGGCAAACCTGCAGGCGCGCTTTGCCGCCACCGACCTTGCCGACGACGCCACCCGCGGTCGCGACCTGGGTCTGGTGGTCTGGGCCATCACGATCGGAGCGGTTGCCGGCCCGAACCTCATTGGACCGGGAGCAGTGCTGGGCCAGGGCCTGGGGCTGCCGCCCATGAGCGGGCCGTTTCTCTTCTCGCTCGCCGGAATGGTCCTGGCCATCCTGGTGCTGAACATCGGGCTGCGCCCGGACCCCATCGACCTGGCCCGCGCCTGGGAAGCCGCCGACGGCGTTGCCCCGCACCCGCCGGCGATGGGCCGCCGACGCGGATCGCTGGCCACCGGGCTGGTGGCGGTGCGGGAATCGCCAGGAGCGGCGCTGGGCATCTCCACCATCGTGGTGGCGCACCTGGTGATGGTGGGCGTCATGTCGATGACCCCGGTGCACCTCAAGGACCTTGCTGCCATCCCGGGGCACGAAATGCACGGGGGCACCGCCGACATCCTGGTGGTCATCGGGTTCGTGATCTCGCTGCACATCGCCGGCATGTATGCGCTCTCCCCGCTCGTCGGCTCGCTGGCCGATAGGATCGGGCAGCCGCGGATGATGCTGGCGGGCCAGGGCGTGCTGGTGGCGGCGGTGCTGGTCGCCGGGCTGGGTGCCGACTCGCGGGCCGCGGTCACCACCGGCCTGGTGCTGCTGGGCCTGGGCTGGTCCATGTGCACGGTGTCCGGCTCAGCGTTCCTGGCCTCGCGGGTGGAGCGCGGACGCCGCGTGCTGGTCCAGGGTGTTTCCGACACCCTCATGGGTGCCGCCGGGGCGCTGGGCGCCGCCGGTTCCGGATTGTTGCTGGCGTGGCTGGGCTACGCCGGGCTCGGCTACCTGTGCCTGGGCTTCATCCTGCTGGTTGCCGTCTTCTGCGTGCGCGAGGTGGCGCGGGCCTAGGAATCCGCGTTGCTCATTTCCAGCAGCTTCGCGAAGATCATCGAGCCGTCGTCGCCGATCCCGTCGTGATGGAACCCGTCGGTTTCCCACACCCGCATGTTGCCCACCGCGGCGGCGGTCTCCATCGACAGGTCCCTGTCCACGTACACGTCGTGCGTGTAGACGGCGGCAGCGACCGGCACGGTGTTGGCAGCCAAGACCTCCGGGTCGTAGAGCCGGCCCCAGTCCTCGTGTTCGGCCAGGACGCGCGCTGTTTCCTCCAGCGGGCGCAGCACCGGGTCGGAGTCGAAGTACCAGCGGTACACCATTTCCCCGGTCAGCAGCGGGGCCGCCGCGTCGGGGGAGAAGGCCGGGAATTCCCCGAGCACGCGTTCGGCCGACCAGTTGGTGGCGGCGCCCTGTCCATAGATCGACTCGTGCAGCAGCGCATAGAGCGGGTTCGTGGTGCGGTCGGCCTGCTCGGCAACGGCGGCCAGGAAGGTGTCCGAGAGCCGCTTGCCGCCGGGAGTGTCGATGAAGGCGCCCTCCAGGACGTGGTGCAGGGAGTGCACCCGGGTGTTGCCGCCCAGGAACTGGCCGAGCATCTGCACCAGCGGCACGGTCAGGGTCCGCCCGCCCGGCAGGTGTTCCTCGGTGGTGCGCAGGTGCGCGACGACCTCGTCCAGGATCCGGCGGTCCTGCGGGTACCAGCCGAAGTATTCCTCGTTGCGCGCAGCCATCCGTGCGTACGTGGCGCGGTAGACGGTGTCGGCGTCGGCGGTGAGCGAGGCCAGCCCGCCGGTGACCAGGCAGCGGTCAAGGGCCGTGGGGGCCAGGGACAGGTAGGTCAGCGTGCAGAAGCCGCCGTAGCTTTGGCCGAAGGTGCTCCAGGAGGAGATCCCCAGGGCGCGGCGGATCGCCTCGGCGTCGTGCACGATCGCATCGGCGCGGAAGTGGGTGAGGTAGGCGGCCCGGGCCGCCGCGTCCCCGCGCAGCGGCAGGGACTGGCGGTTGGCCGGGGTGCTCAGGCCGGTGCCGCGCTGGTCCAGCAGCAGGATCCGGAAGGTCTTGGCGGCCTCCGCCATCCAGCCGGTGAGCGAGGCGGGGCGCGGGGACTTGCCGCCGGGCCCGCCCTGCAGGAAGAGCAGCCACGGCATCGCCGAGGGGTCCTCGTGCTTGGTGGAGGTGATCTCCCGGGCGAACACCGTCAGGGTCTCGCCCTCGGGCCGGGAGTGGTCAAGCGGCAGCTCGAAGTAGTGCTCGGTGCTGCGCATGCCGCGGAAGACGTGGGTGGTGCTCATTTCCGGTTCCCCAATGCCGCCAGCGCCGCTCCCTCGAGCCGGCGCACCGTCCAGCCGTCCATCGATCCGGCGCCGAGCGAGTCGTAGAAGCCGATGGCCGGTTCATTCCAGTCCAGCACGCTCCACCCCACGCGTCGGTAGCCGCGCTCCACCGCGATCTGCGCCAGGGTGGCCAGCAACGCCTTGCCGTGTCCGGCGCCGCGGGCACTCTCGCGCACGTACAGGTCCTCCAGGTGGATCCCGTGCGTGCCCTCCCACGTCGAATACGTCAGGTACCACAGGGCGAAGCCCAGGACGGTGCCGTGCTCCTCGACCACGTGCGCATGGACCTTCGGGTCGGCTCCGAAGAGGTGGGCGACGAGATCGGCCTCGGTGTTTTTCACCGCGTCGGGCTCGCGCTCGAAGATGGCCAATTCGTGGATGAGACCCAGGATGGCGGTGGCGTCGGAGGGCTGTGCCGGGCGAATCAAATGCATGTGACCAAGCCTACCGGCAGCGTTTGCGTGCCGTGAATCCAACGCGTGGGTGCGGGCCCCTAAGGTTGGGGGCGATGGAGAAGCAAGAACCACAGCAAGGACGGCACCAAGCAATATGATGGGCGGCCACCACGCGGCCACCGGCGCAGCAGCCTGGATCGCGTTGACCACGAATTTCAAGCTCCCCACCGGGAGCCTCCCCGAGCACCTTCCCTGGCTGCCCGACGCCATCCCGCTGGGCTTCGGCCTGCTGGAGCAGTCCCCGATTGCCGGGGTCGCTGGGGCGATGGTGTGTGCCGGGGCGGCGCTGTTGCCCGACGCGGACCATCGCCGGGCCACCATTGCGCACTCGTTGCCGCCGGTGTCCAACGCGATCTGCGCGGGCATCGGCGAGGTGTCCGGCGGCCACCGCAACGGCACGCACTCGTTGCTGGGCATCGCCGCATTCACGTTCATGGCGTGGGTGCTGGGCATGTGGACAGTGGATTCCACCCGCTTCGGGTTGGTCTATCCGGGTGCCGGGTTGTTGGCGGTGCTGCTGGTGTCCTTCGCGTTGAAGGCGTTGAAGTTCATTCCCGACACCATGGCGAAGCTGCCGTGGCTCCTCTCGGTCCCGGCCGGCATCTTCGTGGCGGTGTTCTCGCCGGACGAGCAGAATTGGCTGGTGCTGGCGGTGGCAGTGGGCTGCACGGTGCACATTGCAGGTGACATGCTCACCGTCGGCGGCTGCAACCTGATCTGGCCGGTGCGGATCCGTTCCCCGCGTTTCATCCGCCGCGTCCCGCTGCTCAAGGACGTGTGGAAGCCGGGTGGCCGCATCGCCATCCCCGTGCTGGGGCGGGCCGGTTCGGTGCGCGAGTGGCTGCTTTGCGTGCCGGTCTCCGCATACGCGCTGGCCGGGCTGGTGGTGCCGATGGTGCTGTTGGCCCACAACCAGGTGCTGCCGCTGACCAAGTTGCTGGGCTTTTAGCGCAAAGGAAATGCGCCCGCCGGAATCGATCCGGCGGGCGCATTTGCATGTGCCGTCCTAGTCCTGGCGCCCCACGCCTGTCACCGTGATGACCGGGTAGCCGGCCTCGTCGGAGTCGGCCAGGTTCACCGTCGCGTCGATGCCCCAGTCGTGGTGGTTGGCCGGGTCGGCGAAGACCTGCCGCACCTTCCATGACTCCTTGGACGGGGTGATCAGCAGAAGGTTCGGACCACGGCCACCGGGGCCGTCGTCGATGTCCTCATGTTCCTCGAAGTACGCGTCCATGGCATCGGCCCAGGCATCGGCACCGAAGCCGCTGTGCCCGTCCAGCTCGGCCAGGGCACCGTCCTGCTCGTCGGCGA
Organism: Paeniglutamicibacter sp. ORCA_105; assembly: GCF_045798545.1. Lineage (NCBI taxonomy): Bacteria > Bacillati > Actinomycetota > Actinomycetes > Micrococcales > Micrococcaceae > Paeniglutamicibacter > Paeniglutamicibacter sp. ORCA_105. Next base: position 80,361 of record NZ_JBIXLM010000013.1, read on the forward strand.
AGAGCTTCACGCGGCGGAACATTTCGTTGCGCACCATCACGCGGAAGGCGCGCTCGTTGGAGGTCAGGCGCTCGGGGGCCGGCGGGATGATCTCGGCGTCGGGCTCGTGCAGCACGCCGTTGGCCAGTTCCTCCCATTCGTCCAGCAGCGAGGAGTCGATCTGGCGAATCAGTTCCCCGAGCCATTCGATGAGGTCCGACAGGTCCTCGCGCAGCGCGTCCTGCGGCACGGTCTGGCGCAGCGCCTTGAAGGCGTCGGTGAGGTAGCGAAGCAGCACGCCCTCGGAGCGGGCCAGCGAATAGAACTGCACGTATTCGCTGAAGCTCATGGCGCGTTCATACATGTCGCGGACCACCGACTTGGGGGCGACCTCGAAGTCGCCGAGCCAGGGGGCGCCGGCGCGGTACTGCTCGAACGCGTTGCCCAGCACCTCGGCCAGCGGCTGCGGGTAGCTGACCTCCTCGAGCGCGGCCATGCGATCGTTGTACTCCATGCCCTCGGCCTTCATCGCGGCGATCGCCTCGCCGCGGGCCTTCTTCTCCTGGGCCGAGAGCACCTGGCGCGGCTTTTCCAGCGTCGCCTCGATGACCGAGACCACATCCAGCGCGTAGCCGGGGGACTCGGCGTCGAAGAGCTCAAGGGCCGCCAGCGCGAAGGGGGACAGCGGCTGGTTCAGCGCGAAGTTTTCCTGCAGGTGCACCGTGAGGGCCAGCATGTTGCCGTGCCTGTCGGGGTGTTCGAGGCGCTCGACGACGCCGGTGGCCAGCAGCTCGCGAAGGATGCCCAGCGCCTTGCGCTGCAGGGCGCGCTGGCGCACCGGCGGCTCGTGGTTCTCGGTGAGCAGCCGGCGGGCCGCGGCAAAGGAATCGCCCTCGCGCGCCAACAGGTTCAGCAGGATCGAGTGCGTCACGGCGAACGAGGAGTTCAGCGTCTCGGGGGTGGAGGCGATGATCCGCTCGTAGGTCTTCTCGCCCCAGCTCACAAATCCCTGCGGCGGCTTCTTCTTGCTCACCTGGCGCAGCTTCTTGGAGTCGTCGCCGAACTTCGCCAGCGCCTTCTCCATGGCCTTCTTGTTCTCGATGGAGTGCTCGGGCGCCTGCACGACGACGGTCCCGGCGGTGTCGAACCCGGCGCGGCCCGCGCGTCCGGCGATCTGGTGGAATTCGCGGGCGTTCAGGATGCGGGTGCGCACCCCGTCGTACTTGGACAGCGCGGTGATCAGCACGGTGCGGATGGGCACGTTGATGCCCACGCCGAGGGTGTCGGTGCCGCAGATGACCTTGAGCAGGCCGGCCTGGGCCAGCTGCTCGACCAGCCGGCGGTACTTGGGCAGCATGCCGGCGTGGTGCACGCCGATGCCGTGGCGGACCAGCCGGTTCAGGGTCTTGCCGAAGCCGGGGGCGAACCTGAATCCGGCAATGAGCTCGGAGATCCGGTCCTTTTCTTCGCGCGTGCACACGTTGATGCTCATCAACCCGCTGGCCCGGTCGATGGCTTCGAGCTGGCTGAAGTGGACCACGTAGATCGGCACCTGTTTGGTGCCCAGCAATTCCTCGATAGCTTCCTGCACCGGGTCCTGCGAGTAGTAGTAGTGCAGGGGGATGGGGCGTTCGGCGTGCGCCACGGTGGTGGTGGCGCGCCCGGTGCGCAGCGTGAGTTCGTCCTCGAACCGGGTGACGTCGCCGAGGGTGGCGCTCATGATCAGGAATTGCGCCTGCGGGAGTTCCAGCAGCGGGACCTGCCAGGCCCAGCCGCGCTGCGGGTCGGCATAGAAATGGAACTCGTCCATGACCACCGGACCCAGGTCAGCGTTCTTGCCTTCGCGCAGCGCAATGTTCGCCAGGATCTCGGCGGTGCAGCAAATGATGGGAGCATCCTGGTTCACCGAGGAGTCACCGGTGACCATGCCGACGTTCTCCGCGCCGAAGATCTTGCACAGGTCAAAGAACTTTTCCGAGACCAGCGCCTTGATCGGCGCGGTGTAGTAGCTGCGTTCCCCGCGGGCCAGTGCATGGAAGTGCGCGGCGACCGCCACCAGGGACTTGCCTGAACCCGTGGGTGTGGCCAGGATGACGTTGTTTCCGGCCACGAACTCCATGACGGCCTCGTCCTGCGCCGGGTACAGCCCGATGCCGCGGTCCTCCACCCACTTCACGAAGGCTTCATAGGTTGATTCGGCGGTGGCACCGCGCGGGGGAGTGTTGGGCAGCAACTCGGTAAGTTTCATGATGTGTCCAAGACTATCGGTTTACGAAGGGCTTTCCGCTTACGCTGTGGTTATGAAATGGGACCCGAACAAGTACGTTCAGTTTGCTGATCACCGAGATCGCCCTTTTTATGATCTGACGGCCCGTATCACCGCCGCGACGCCACGCTTGGTGGTGGATTTGGGATGTGGCCCCGGGCCGTTGACGCATTCACTGGCCGAGCGTTGGCCAGACGCGCGCGTAGTGGGCCTGGACTCATCGGAAGAAATGATCGAGCAGGCGCGCGCGAAGCAACACGCGGACAATCTTTCGTTCGAGTCCGCCGATGCGTCGAACTGGATGCCGAAGCCGGAAACGGACGTGCTGGTCTCTAACGCCATGTTGCAGTGGATCCCCGAACACCGGCAATTGATCGCCCGCTGGCTTGAAGCATTGGCTCCGGGTGCTTGGTTTGCCGCGCAGGTACCGGGAAACTTCGGTTCGCCCTCGCACACCCTGATGAGGCAGCTTGCGGACACCGAGCGCTGGGCGCCGCAGCTGGCCGGCGTACTCCGGCATGATGACGCATCGGGGGAGCCCGCCGACTACCTGAAGATCTTGCTGGATGCCGGATTTGAGTCCGATGTCTGGGAAACGACTTACGGGCAAATTCTCTCCGGCCCGAACCCTGTTCTGGAATGGGTTCGAGGCACGGCCTTGCGTCCCGTCCTGGCCCGGCTCAACGCGGAAGACGCAGCAGAGTTCGAAGCCCGCTACGCGGAATTGGTTTCCGAGGCCTATCCTGCCATTGACGACCACCGGGGCGGAACCCTGACGTTATTTCCATTTCGTCGCATCTTCATGGTGGGCCGCAAGCGCTAGGTAGTTCCCTGGGCAGGTTGCCTTCTCCTATGGTGAAGGCATGAAGAAGAAGATTTTCCCAGCGCTCGCAGCGGCCGCCGTGTTGCTGGGTGCTTGCGCAGGACCTTCCGCGGACGAATTCCGCCAACGCGATCCTGAGGGAAACACTGCCTGCATCCACTTTGGCAGCGGGTACACGGACGACGGAAGCGTAGGAAGCGCCAACATGGCCAAGGCCGCGGAACATGGTGCTGCGTCGTCAACGGAGTCGATTCGAGCAGCGGTATCCACGGATGCCGCCGGAGTCCCGGTCATCACAGACGAGGAATCATTCAAGAGCGCGTGCGAAGCGCAGGGGATGCGCTTCAGGTAAGCGGGGATGTGCAACGTGCTTCTCCGCACGGTGCCCAGAGTTGTTTTTCGATCCCGTGTTGACATGGATTTTTGGGAGCCAGAAAATGCATCAAGCACTTCACATTCACTTGGGGCAGGCGTATAGTAGTAAATATGTTCGAAGAGTGCGAAAGTTACTTATCGAACCCGAGCTCGCTCTCCGCCGAGGCCGCCGGGGAAATACTCCTTGGCCACCGCCACATACCCGTCGGCATGGAAATGCCTGCCAGGGAACGCGCGTTGGCACAAAGGCCCGGTGACGAGTACGTCGATTTCATCGACGACGTGGGCGTTGCCATGACTCTCCTGCCGCAAAATGTTGGAGAGCAGGTCAGGGTGGCGCGGATTTCGGCACTCGAAAGGGCCAAATCAGCAATCTGCGCAGCCCAGGCCAAGGAAGCGTACGGGCTCGAGCAGGACATCATTGCCCGGCATGAGGACGAGGGGATCTACAAGGAAAACCCGAACCGAGGTGCAGGTGCCGAAGTGGCACTGGCTCGCAAGGCCGCACAACGCCTGGGGTCGGGCTTCATCTCCTACTCGAAATCCATGATCGAGCACATGCCCTATACCTACAACGCCCTGGAGCGCGGAGAACTCAACGAAGATCGGGCCATGCTCCTGGTGCGCGAAACGAACCATTTGGATCCCGGCGTCCGCGAAATCATTGACCGGGAAATCGCAGGTGAGCGTGGGGCGTTGGAAGGCGTAGGCGACAAGCAATTGCTGGCCCGAGCCAAGAAGGAAGTTCTGGCGTTCGACAACAGCAAAGACATGAACAACCATGCCGACGCGATGAATAAGCGTCGCATATCCGTGACGCCCACCCCCGACGGGATGATGCGAGTGAGCGGCCTGCTCCCAGTCATTCAAGGCGTCGCATTCCAAGAAGCGTTGATCAAGGAGGCCGCCAGGCTTCGCTCGACAAATGACGAGCGCACCGATGCGCAGGTCATAGCCGACACCGTCGTGGAGCGTGTCACGGGTCAGGAACTGGCCTCGCGCCCGCCACTGATGATTCACGTCGTGATGACGGACCGATCCCTACTTTCCGGTGATGGGGAGCCGGCATTCATCAAAGGCTACGGGACGGTATCCGCAGAATACTCACGTTGGCTGATCGCTGGTGACCGCACCGGTCGTGACGGTGAAAACGAAGCCGAAGCCTGGGTCCGACGCCTCTATACGGCGCCGGTCAGCGGTCAGCTCGTGGCCATGGAGTCGGAGGCGCGGATTCTTCCGCAGAAACTTAAGGACTTGATTTCTGTACGTGATCAATTCTGCCGCACACCCTATTGCGACGCACCGATTCGCCACTACGACCACGTTTACCAAGTGGCCAGGGGCGGAAAGACGACGGAAGTCAACGGTGATGGCCGATGCGTTCGGTGCAACCACACGAAGGAAACATCCGGTTGGGAAGAATTCGTGATTCTGGGTCCCCGGCACACGATCTTGATAAAAACGCCCAGTGGGCAGATGTACCGAGCCATGGCCCCGCCGTTGCCGGGGACACTGGAATCACCTCCGCCTGGCTCGACCGACAGTGTCTTAACTACCAGCCTCTAGCGCGCCATTCCTTCAGGCTCGGCCGCTCTGCACCCAACGTCGTTGTGGCCCCGTGACCCGGAAGCACCAGGGTTTCATCGGGATACTGCTCGAAGAGTCGCGTGGTTACGTCATCAAGCAACGAAGTGAAGCGCTTGGGATCGTTCTCGGTATTTCCCACCCCACCAGGGAACAGCGAGTCGCCACTGAAGATCACCGTGGTGCCTCCGCTGTCGCGAAGTACATAGGCGATGGATCCGGGAGTATGGCCGCGCAGGTGCACGCACTCCATGATTGTCGTCCCCACCGTCACCGTGTCGCCGTGATTCAGCGGAACGTCAATGGCCACATCGGCACCGTCCGCAATTCCCTTGACGTCCTCAGTACCCGCATAGGTCTTTGCCCCGGTTCGCTCCGCGTACTCATGCAGAGCCCTAATGTGGTCCCAATGCTGGTGAGTCGTGGCAATGCCCTCAAGCTTCGTTGCAACGCCTGAATCGGAGGAAGCCGAATCCACCAGGCTGTCGATGGCCGGCACGTCGTCGGCGGCGTCGATCAACAGCTGCGAGCCATCGCTCTTCGACGTCACGAGGTAGATGTTGTTGTTCATTTCGGAAACGCTCACGGACCGGACAGTCACATCGGTGAGGTCAAGGAAGTTTTCGCTCATGCCAACACCTTACGTGGAGCGGCGAGGGCCACGCGATAGTCTGAAATGCAGGCCCTGCCCGCACTACCAACGAAGGACGGCACATATGGACAGCAATCCACTCGCATTCATTGCTCTCGACAGCACCGACAAAACTGCTCCCTACCAACAGGTTAGGCAACAGATACTTGTTGCCATTTCGAAGGGACGCCTCAAGGCCGGTACCAAGCTGCCTTCGGTCCGTGCGCTCGCCGAGCAACTCGGGCTCGCGGTCAACACCGCAGCCAAGGTCTACAAGGAGTTGGAAGCCAGTGGAGCCGTCGTGACGCGGGGACGCCACGGCACCATTGTCCAGGCCACCGGAGACGAGGGGTCCGTGGCGGTGGCGGATGCCGCTTCGGAATTTGCGGCCGTTGCGACACGCTGGGGGATCCCAGAAAAAGCAGCCATTGGCTACGTTCGCGCGGCGTTCAGTTCGCAGGTGGGTTAGCCCTCAGTCTTGTTCCTCACAATGACACGCCATTCGAACCAGTTTTCGATTAGCATGTTCTGGTGGCTACTTCCCGCTCCCTCGAAACCCTCCGTCCGCACGACCTGACCCGTTTGGTGGTCAAGGGCGCGCGCGAGCACAATCTACGCAATGTCGACCTGGATTTGCCGCGCGATGCGATGATCGTCTTTACCGGACTCTCCGGCTCAGGCAAATCCTCCCTGGCCTTCGACACCATCTTTGCCGAGGGGCAGCGACGCTACGTCGAATCTCTCTCGGCATATGCCCGCCAGTTCCTGGGACAAGTCGACAAGCCCGACGTCGACTTCATCGAGGGGCTCTCGCCAGCAGTGTCGATCGACCAGAAGTCGACGTCGAAGAACCCCCGGTCCACCGTGGGAACCATCACGGAAATCTACGACTACATGCGCCTGCTCTGGGCCCGTGTGGGTCGCCCCTATTGCCCGGTCTGCGGCGAGGCCGTCACGAAGCAGACCCCGCAACAGATCGTTGACCAACTGCTTGAGCTGGAACCCAAGACCCGTTTCCAGGTCCTGGCACCCGTAGTGCGCGGCCGCAAGGGAGAATTCGTCGACCTGTTCAAGGAACTGGGTTCCAAGGGCTATTCCCGCGCACGGGTCGACGGCGAAACGATCCAGCTCAGCGATCCGCCGAAGCTCGGCAAGCAGTTCAAACACACCATCGAGGTCGTTATCGACCGTCTGGCCATCAACGACACCGTTCGCCAGCGCCTGACCGACTCCATCGAAACCGCGCTCAACCTCGCCGAGGGCCGGGTCCTGATTGATTTCGTGGACCTCGATCCGGAAGACGAGGGCCGTGTTCGCGCCTTCTCCGAAAACCTTGCCTGCCCCAACGAACACCCGTTAGCCATCGATGAGATCGAGCCCCGCTCGTTCTCCTTCAACAACCCATTTGGCGCATGCCCGGCCTGCAGCGGCATCGGCACGCGCCTTGAGGTCGACGAAGACCTGATCATTCCCGACGTCGAGATGCCGCTGGGACAAGGCGCCATCGCGCCATGGTCGCTGGGAGCAGCAACCAGCGAATACTGGAACCGCCTGCTCGAAGGCCTCGGCGCCGAAATGGACTTCACGCTCGAAACGCCCTGGAACAAGCTTCCGGCGGTGGCCCGCCAGGCCATCCTGCACGGCAAGGACCACAAGGTCGTCGTGCAGTACAAGAACCGTTTCGGCCGGGAGCGCAAGTACTCGACCGGGTTCGAGGGCGTGGTGCAGTACATCCACCGCAAGCACCTCGAAACCGAATCCGACAATGCCCGGGACAAGTACGAAGAGTACATGCGGCAGATCCCGTGCCCGGAATGCAACGGCGCACGCCTGAACTCCGCCTCCCTGTCGGTGCTGATCAACGGCAAGTCCATTGCCGAGGTCTCCGCCATGCCGATGCGCACTTGTTCCGAGTTCCTTGAGAACCTCGTCCTGAGCGGGCGCGAGGCACAGATCGCCACCCAGGTGCTCAAGGAGATCCAGGCCCGCCTGCGCTTCCTGCTGGACGTCGGCCTCGAGTACCTGAACCTGGAACGCGCCGCCGGCACGCTCTCCGGCGGCGAGGCACAACGCATCCGCCTGGCCACGCAGATCGGCTCCGGCCTGGTGGGCGTGCTCTACGTGCTTGACGAGCCCTCCATCGGCCTGCACCAGCGCGACAATCGCAGGCTCATCGAAACCCTGACCCGGCTGCGTTCGCTGGGCAACACCTTGATCGTCGTCGAGCACGACGAGGACACCATTGCCGAGGCCGACTGGATCGTCGACATCGGCCCGGGCGCCGGGGAACACGGCGGCGAGGTCGTGCACTCCGGATCACTGGCGGACCTGAAGGCGAACACCCGCTCCATCACCGGCGATTACCTCTCCGGGCGCAGGAAGATCGAGGTGCCCGCCAAACGCCGCAAGATCGACAAGAAGCGCCAGGTCACCGTCGTGGGCGCCCGCGAAAACAACCTCGAGGACCTCACCGCGCGCTTCCCGCTCGGTGTCCTGACGGCCATCACCGGCGTCTCAGGCTCGGGAAAGTCCACCCTGGTCAACGACGTCCTCTACAAGGTGCTGGCCAACAAGCTCAACGGCGCCAAGCAGGTTCCGGGGCGGCACACCCGCGTCGAGGGCCTCGAGCACCTGGACAAGGTCATCCACGTGGACCAGTCGCCCATCGGCCGCACCCCGCGATCGAACCCGGCGACCTACACCGGGGTCTTCGACCACATCCGCAAGCTCTTTGCGGAGACCAACGAGGCCAAGGTCCGCGGCTACCTGCCCGGCCGATTCTCCTTCAACGTGAAGGGAGGACGCTGCGAATCCTGCTCGGGCGACGGCACGCTGAAGATCGAGATGAACTTCCTTCCCGACGTGTATGTCCCGTGTGAGGTTTGCCATGGTGCGCGCTACAACCGCGAAACCCTTGAAGTGCACTACAAGGGCAAATCCATTGCCGACGTGCTGAACATGCCGATCGAGGAGGGCGCGGAATTCTTCGCCGCCTTCACCCCGATCGCCCGCCACCTGCGCACGCTGGTGGACGTGGGGCTCGGCTACGTCCGCCTCGGACAAGCCTCCACCACGCTTTCCGGCGGCGAGGCCCAGCGCGTGAAGCTCGCCGCGGAATTGCAGAAACGCTCCAACGGCCGCTCCATCTACGTGCTCGACGAACCCACCACGGGCCTGCATTTCGAGGATATCCGCAAGCTCCTGCTGGTCCTGCAGGGTCTCGTCGACAAGGGCAACACCGTGATCACGATCGAGCACAACCTCGATGTCATCAAGTCCGCCGACTGGGTCATCGACCTGGGCCCCGAGGGCGGATCCGGCGGCGGCGAGATCATTGCCGTCGGCACCCCGGAAGAGGTCGCCAAGGTCCAAGACAGCTACACCGGAAGGTTCCTCGCGCCGCTACTTGGCTAGGCCCCACGGCCGTTCGTGTATGCCGCTTCGGGCATGCACGGACGGCGATGGCGCCCAGTCCATGCGAGAATACAACAGTGATGATTGCTCCCTCCGCCGTGCTCCTTGACCTCGATGGAACCCTCGTGGATCCGGCCGGGGCCATCACCTCGGGTATCCGCCATGCGTTGACGCAGGCGCAGATCCCCGACCCGGGTGAAGAAAAACTCCGTTCCCTCATCGGCCCGCCGCTGAGCATCGGGCTGGCCTCCATCGACGGCGTCACCGCCGCCGACATCGGCTTCCTGATCGCGACCTACCGCGCGCAATATGCCGAAACCGGCATGGCAGCCTCGCGTCCCTACCCGGGCGTGAAGGAGCTTCTGGCAGCACTTCGCGCCGCCGGGACCACGGTGCTGGTGGCCACGGCCAAGCCCACGCACATTGCCCGCCAACTGCTTGCGGTGCAGGAAATCACTCCGCTGCTTGACGGGATCTTCGGCAACGACGACGAGGGCGACGGCACATCGTCCTCCAAGACCCACATCATCGCCGCGGCGATGAGCGAACACGACCTGGACCCGGCAAACTGCGTCATGGTGGGGGACCGCCGCTACGACATCGAGGCCGCCCACGAGAACAACATCGCGTCCATCGGCGCGGGCTGGGGGTTCGCCGACGACGGCGAACTGGCAGCCGCCGGGGCAGGTGCCCACGCGGCGGACCTCGCCGAACTGGCCGACCTCTTGCTGGGCAACGCCGCCGGGGAAGCCGTGCGCGCATCGGTCATGGCCGCCACCACCAAGGGAGCCAGCGCCTAAATGAGCCTGTACACCATGACCCGCTCCTCGATCCGCGGGCTGCTGTCGGGGCTGTGCCGTCCCACCGTCACCGGCCTGGAAAACGTGCCGCGCACCGGGCCCGTCATCATCGCCTCAAACCACCTCTCCTTCCTGGACTCCATCATCATCCAGGCGCTGACCCCGCGCGACGTGGCGTTCTTCGCCAAGGCCGAATACTTCACCACCCCCGGCCTCAAGGGCAAGGCCATGAAGACCTTCTTCGAATCCGTGGGCTCCATCCCGGTGCAGCGCGGTGAACAGGCGGCCTCCGTGGCGGCACTGGAATCCCTGGTCGACATCCTGGAAACCGGCGGCGGCATCGGCATCTACCCCGAGGGCACCCGCTCCCGCGACGGCATGCTCTACCGCGGACGCACCGGCGTGGGCTGGCTGGCGCTGAGCACCGGGGCGCCGGTGGTGCCCGTCGGACTCATCGGCACCGAGAAGCTGCAGCCGGCCGGAACCAACCGGATCACCCCACACCACTTCACCCTGGCCTTCGGCAAGCCGCTGCAATTCGAGCACCTGGGACGCAAGCACCCGCTGCCGCAGCGCCGCGCAGCCACCGATGCGATTGTCGATGCCATCGCGGAGCTCACGGGCCAGGAACGCGTGGACGCCTACAACCAGACACCCATCACCGACTAGCAACGAAGGGCGCAGACGTGGCAGACCCAAGAAGCTACCGCCCCGCGACGGGGGACATCCCCGTGAACGCCGGGGTCTACCGCTTCCGCGACGAGGTGGGGCGGGTCATCTACGTCGGCAAGGCCAAGGTGCTGCGTTCGCGCCTGAACTCCTACTTCGCCAACCCGGCCGGGCTCACCCCCAAGACCCACGCCATGGTGCACACCGCGGTCTCGGTGGAGTGGACCGTCGTGGGCTCCGAGCTCGAGGCCCTCCAGCTGGAATATACCTGGATCAAGGAGTTCAACCCGCGCTTCAACATCGTCTTCCGCGACGACAAGTCATACCCGTACCTCGCGGTGACCATGGGGGAGAAGTACCCGCGCGCCCAGGTGATGCGCGGGGACAAGCGCAAGGACACCAAGTACTTCGGCCCGTTCTACCCGGCCAAGGCCATCCGCGAAACCCTCGACACGCTGCTGCGTGTCTTCCCGGTGCGCAGCTGCTCGGCCGGGGTGTTCAAGCGCGCCGAATCCTCCGGGAGGCCCTGCCTGCTGGGCTACATCGACAAATGCGCGGCCCCCTGTGTGGGGCGCATCAGCCCCGAGGACCACAAGCAGCTCGCCGCTGACCTGTGCCAGTTCATGGGCGGTGAAGGCACCCGCTTCATCAGGGAGATCGAGGCCAAGATGGCCGATGCGGTCTCGAAGCTCGAGTACGAGCAGGCCGCCCGCCACCGCGACGACATCGCCGCGCTGCGCCGGGTCTTCGAACGCAACGCGGTGGTGCTGGCCGAAAACACCGAGGCCGACATCTTCGCCGTGCACGAGGACGAGCTCGAGGCCGCCGTGCAGGTCTTCCATGTGCGCAACGGGCGCATCCGGGGCCAGCGCGGCTGGGTCGTGGAAAAGGTCGAGGACTCGACCCCTGCCGAATTCATCGAGCACCTGCTCACCCAGGTCTACGGCGAGGCCGCCGGGGACGACAGGATTCCGCGCGAGGTGCTGGTCCCGGTGCTGCCGGAGAACACCGAGCAGGTGGCCGCGTGGCTGCACGAGCGCCGCGGCTCGGCCGTCTCGCTGCGCGTTCCCCAACGTGGGGACAAGGCGACGCTGGCCGAAACCGTGCGGGAAAACGCCGAGCAGTCGCTGCGCCTGCACAAGTCCCGGCGCGCCGGGGACCTGACCACCCGGTCGGCCTCGCTGCAGGAACTGCAGGACTCGCTCGGGCTGCCCACCCCGCTGCTGCGCATCGAATGCTATGACGCCTCGCACACCCAGGGAACCAATGTGGTCGCCTCCATGGTGGTGTTCGAGGACGGGCTGCCGAAAAAGAGCGACTATCGCAAGTTCGCGATCACCGGGGACGCTGCGCGAGACGACACCGCCTCGATGTACGACGTGATCTCCCGCCGCTTCAGGAACTACCTCGCGGAAATGGCCGACACCGTGCCGATGGTCAGCGGCGAAATCGACATTGCCGACGCCTCCGAACGACTGCCGGCGCGCAAGTTCGCCTACCCGCCCTCGCTCGTCATCGTCGACGGCGGCCCGCCGCAGGTCGCCGCCGCCTCCCGGGCGCTTGCCGACCTGGGCATCGACGACATCTACGTCGTCGGCCTGGCCAAGCGGCTGGAGGAGCTGTGGCTGCCCGATGACGAGTTCCCGGTGATCCTGCCGAGGGCCTCGCACGCGCTGTACATGGTCCAGCGGATCCGCGACGAGGCGCACCGTTTCGCCATCACCTTCCACCGCCAGAAGCGCTCGGCCTCGATGACCACCTCGCTACTTGACACCATCAACGGCCTGGGCCCGGCCAAGCGCGACGCCCTGCGCAAGCACTTCGGCTCGATGAAGAAGATGCGCGCCGCCTCCGTCGAGGAACTCACGGCCGTTCCCGGCATCGGCCCGGTGCTTGCTTCCACGGTGCACGAGGCGCTGGCCGCCGCCGGCACCGGTGCGCCGGCAGTGAACATGACGACCGGAGAGGTGCTTGACTAGCAGGTTGGGCGCGCAAAGGCGACTAGGCTAGGGGTCATGACCTCCGAGCTTGCCCCCGTGAAACCTCCCGAGTCCGAACTTCTGGTGATAACCGGCATGTCGGGTGCCGGCCGCACCACCGCCGCCCACGCGCTGGAAGACCACGGATGGTACGTGGTGGAAAACCTCCCCCCGACGCTGCTGGGCATGCTCACCGAGATCGTGGCCCACTCCGGGGGATCCATCCCCAAGCTCGCTGTGGTGATGGACGTGCGCTCCAAATCGCTCTTCCCGCAGCTGCGCGAGAACCTGAACGCGCTGACCAGCGCCGGCATCGCCTACCGGGTGCTCTTCCTTGACGCGGCCGACGACCTTCTGGTGCGCCGCTTCGAACAGGGCCGGCGCCCGCACCCGCTGCAGGAGGACGAGCGGATCGTCGACGGGATCAACCGCGAACGCGAGGTGCTGCGCGAGCTGAAGGAAGCCGCGGAGATCGTCGTGGACACCACCGAGATGTCGGTGCACGACCTGGCGCGCTCCATCACCGAGCTCTTCTCCGAGTCGGGCCCCATCGTGCTAAGGCTGAACGTGATGAGCTTCGGCTTCAAGTACGGGCTGCCCACCGATGCCAACTACGTGGCGGATGTCCGCTTCATCCCCAACCCGCACTGGGTCCCGGAACTTCGCCCGCACACCGGCAAGGAAAAGCAGGTCTCCGACTACGTGCTTTCGGCCAAGGGGGCGGCGGAATTCATCGAGCGCTACATCGGCGCCCTGGAACCGGTCTTTGAGGGCTACCGCCGGGAAAACAAGCACTACGCCACCATCGCGGTGGGCTGCACCGGCGGCAAGCACCGCTCCGTGGCCACGGCAGAGGAGATCGGGCGCCGACTGGCCCAGTTGCCCAGCGTGCGGGTCAACATCACGCACCGGGACCTGGGGCGCGAGTAGTCCACCATGGCGTTTTTCACCGGCCCCATCCCCATCCAGCCCCCCGCACGTTCCGCCGAGGACAACCAGGTGGTGCGCGTCGTCGCACTCGGCGGCGGCCACGGTCTCTCCGCCTCGCTGTCGGCGCTGCGCCGGCTCACCACCGACCTGACTGCCGTTGTCACGGTCGCCGACGACGGGGGCTCCTCCGGGCGCCTGCGCGAGGAACTCGACGTGCTGCCACCCGGGGACCTCCGCATGGCCCTTGCCGCCTTGTGCGACGACACCGACTGGGGGAGGACCTGGCGCGATGTCATGCAGCACCGTTTCACCTCCAAGCCGGGCACCAATGCCACGCTGGACCAGCACGCGGTCGGCAACCTGCTGATCGTGGCCCTGTGGGAATTGCTCAAGGACCCGGTGGCGGGGCTGCGCTGGGCGGGTGCACTGCTGGGCGCCCGCGGCCAGGTGCTGCCCATGAGCACCACCCCGCTGACCATCACCGGGGACGTGCTGCAGGAGGACGCCGGCACCGGTCTGGTGCGCAGGCGCATCTCCGGCCAGGCGAACCTGGCCGAGGCAGGGGAGAGCGCGCTGGTTTCCAATGTGCGCCTGGAACCCGCCGATGCCGCCGCCTGCACCGAGGCGCTTGACGCCATCGAGCTGGCGGACTGGGTGGTGCTGGGCCCCGGCTCCTGGTACACCTCGGTGCTGCCCCACCTGCTGCTGCCCGAAATGCGCGAGGCTCTGCAGCAAACCCCTGCCCGCCGGCTGCTGACCATGAACCTCTCCACGACCACCGCCGAGACCGGCGGGATGGATGCGGCGGCGCACCTCGAGGTCATCTCCAGGTACGCACCACAGCTGCGCCTGGACGCCGTCTTGGCCGACCCGACGACGATTTCCGACCACGAGGCCTTCACCCAGGCGGCCGCCCGGCTAGGTGCCCGCACGTTTTTCGGTAAAGTAGGGGTTGGTGCCGGACGAGCAGTCCACGACCCCTTGAGACTTGCCGCCGCCTACCACGACGTGTTCACCACGTTCAGCACAGACGAGCCCAGCAGTTAGGAAACAATCCATGGCACTGACGGCTTCCGTCAAGGACGAGCTGTCCCGGCTTGAGATTCGGAGGTCCTCCGAACGCAAGGCTGAGGTATCCACCATGCTGCGATTCTGCGGTGGACTCCACATCATCTCCGGACGCATCGTCATCGAGGCCGAGGTCGACCTCGCCTCCACCGCCCGGCGGCTTCGTGCCGCCATCGCCGAGGTCTACGGACACACCTCTGAAATCATCGTCGTCTCCGGCGGCGGCCTGCGCCGCGGCAACCGCTACGTGGTCAGGGTCGTCCGCGACGGCGAGTCCTTGGCGCGCCAGACCGGCCTGCTCGACGGGCGCGGCCGTCCCGTGCGCGGGTTGCCCTCGGTCATCGTCAACGGTTCCACCGCCGACGCCGAGGCCGTGTGGCGCGGAGCGTTCCTCTCCCACGGCTCCCTGACCGAGCCCGGGCGGTCCTCCGCACTGGAAATCACCTGCCCGGGCCCCGAATCGGCGCTCGCGCTGGTCGGTGCCGCGCGGCGCCTGGGCCTGGTGGCCAAGGCTCGCGAGGTCCGCGGCGTTGACCGCGTGGTCATCCGCGACGGCGAGGCCATTGCGCAGCTGCTCACCCGCATGGGTGCCCACGACGCGTTAATGGTCTGGGAGGAACGCCGCATGCGCAAGGAAGTCCGTGCCACGGCCAACCGGCTGGCCAACTTCGACGACGCCAACCTGCGCCGCTCGGCCCAGGCAGCCGTTGCCGCCGGAGCCAGGGTCGACCGCGCGCTGGAAATCCTCGGCGAGGAAGTCCCCGAGCACCTCAAGTACGCCGGAGCCCTGCGCGTGGCGCACAAGCAGGCCAGCCTCGACGAGCTTGGCCGCATGGCGGAGCCGCCCATGACCAAGGACGCGATCGCCGGGCGGATTCGCCGGCTCTTGGCCATGGCCGACAAAAGAGCTTCCGAGTTGGGAATACCCGGCACCGAGGCGAGCGTTCCCTTGGATATGCTGGAGCACTGAAACCACGAGTTTTCCGCCAGCTGCGCGGAGATGCAGTAACGAAGAAGAGTGCGCCCGCGTCCCGCTGGGTGCCGAAGAGAATGAGGAGTCATTTTGGCTATTTATACCTTGCCTGAGCTGCAGTATGATTACGCGGCCTTGGAGCCGAACATTTCGGCGCGGATCATGGAGCTGCACCACTCGAAGCACCACGCGACCTACGTGGCCGGTGCGAACACGGCGTTGGAGCAGTTGGCCGAGGCCCGCGAGAAGGGCGAGTTCGGGAATGTCCCGAAGCTGTCCAAGGACCTGGCGTTCCACTTGGGCGGTCACACCAACCACTCGATCTTCTGGAACAACCTGTCCCCGGAGGGCGGGGACAAGCCCGAGGGCGAGTTGGCTGCGGCGATCGATGACGCGTTTGGTTCCTTTGACGCTTTCCGTGCGCACTTCACCGCCGCGGCGATGAGCCTGCAGGGTTCG